>DASXSW010000380.1:0-5406 GCA_036505755.1 Binatia bacterium
CAATGCATTTTGCTTGTGCCCCAGCCAGAATCCATTGACGAGCCAAGCAAGCGAAATTGGCACGGCAACGACCGCGATGCCGGTCATCCCCAATCCGAACAGTCCTAAACCCGCGTAAGACCAGGCCCCAACTTGATCGCCCAGGCGGTAAATTACCGTGTCGATGAAACTCTTCGCCTTGTATTTGTCCTCGCGCGGAACGACCGTAAACAACACTTCCCGTGTCGGGCGAGCGAAGGCGAAATTGCCGGCGCGTCGTATCACCTGATAGATAACCAAGACGGCGATCGTCGGCGCGACCGCCAGCGTGCCGAAGCCCATAATGCTGATCAGCGGCAGCGCTGCCAGAGTCGCAGCAACGCCAACCCATCGCAACACGCGTCCCGTGAGAAACAGTTGCGCTGCGAGAGTGAAAACATTAACCCAAAGGTCGACGCGCGCGAAGAACGCCGTGCGCGCGCCGCGGTCGGCGAAGCTTTGCCGGGCGATCTCGGCCTGCTGAAAGTAAAGAAGCGTCGAGGTGACGGCGAAGAGCAGAATATAAATGCTTACGTTGATCAGATATGTCGAGTTGAATGCATGGGCGAAACCCGCGAAAACCGAGCCGCCGATGGGCGTTTCGCCGGGTCCGGCCGCCCGCCTCTGGTGCAAGGTATCGGATAAGCGCGACAGCCGCCGGACGCCGAACACCGCGATCTCCAATAATACGGCGGAACCCAACAACAAGTATGTCGACGAAACTGATTTTGCCAGCGAGGCAGTCACGCTGGAGCCGATGATGCCGCCAAGGGTCGCGCCGGCAGCGATGAAGCCGAACAGCCGTTTGCCCTGATCCGCGCTGAACACATCGACCATCAGCGCCCAAAAAATCGATACGACAAAAAGATTGAAGACCGACGTCCAGATGAAAAACGCGCGGCCGATCCACACGTTTTGCTCGGCGGTCGCGACGTGCAGAAGCAAAGCGAAGAGCACTAGATTCGCCATGAAAAAACGATAGCTGATGGCAATAAACTTGACTCGCGTCAAGCGTGCCACCAGCGCTGCGAACGGTGGATTGACGGCGATCATGCCGAGGAGCGTGCCGGTGAATAGCCACTGCAGGTTCTCCACGCCGGCAGCAACGCCCATTTCATCGCGGATGGGACGGAGAATGTAATAGGAAAAAAGGACGGAAAAAATGAAAAACCACGACCATACCAGCGCACCAATCTCGGCGGCGCGGACATCGATTAAGCGCTCGAGCAACCGGTGCGCGAGGCTATTACCTGCCGCGACGCCTGAATCGTGCATCGGCTTGTATTTCACTCCTCCCCGCTTGCCCCTTACGTTTTGTCAATTATTTTTAGAACGCGCTTTCCGACGTCCGCTGCGGCTCACGCGTTGTCAATAAACTGTTCCATGCGGCGGCGCATGGCGGCGTCGGGCAGGCGTCCACGCGCGGCGCCTAGGTTGTCAACGACGTACTCCGGGCGAGCCATTCCAGGAACGGCACAGGTGATGGCCGGATGAGACACGATGTATTTGAGAAAAAATTGCGCCCAAGATTGGCAGTCAATCTCGTTCGCCCATTCCGGCAGCTTTTTTCCCTGCACGGCGTTAAACAATCGGCCGCGTCCGAAGGGCAGATTAATCATCACCGCCATGCCGCGATCGGCGGCGAGCGGAATGATGCGTTCACCGGCGTCTCGATTGTCCAACGCGTAGTCGACCTGAATGAAGTCGAGGCTTTCCTTCTTCATGACCTGCTCGAACTCGCCGTACTGATTGTCGAACGAAGTGGTGATGCCGACGTAGCGAATGCGCCCCGCCTGCTTCATCTCGCGCAACGTCCGCAACTGGGTTTCGGTATCGCGCAGGTTGTGCACCGCGATCAGATCGAGCTTGTTAGTGCGGTATTTTTTGAATGATTCTTCGATCTGCTTGATCCCTTCGTCTCGTCCCACGTTGCGTAGGCTCACTTTAGTCGCAAGAAACAACCAGTCGCGAATCTTGAGACCTTCGACCACCTCGCCGACTACCACTTCGGCGGTGCCGTAAGACGGCGAGCTGTCGATCACCTTGCCGCCCAGCGCTTGAAACTGGCGGATCGTGTCCCGCAGCGGCGCTTTCTCCGCCTCGGACTTGACCTCTTCGTAACGGCGCGCCGTACCGATACCGATGACAGGCATACTCTCTCCCGACGAAGGAATCTTTTTCTGAATCAGCGGCTGGGCCTGCGCCAGTAGACCGTCACGGGGCCATAGCATTGCGACGCCCAAACCAAACCCGACCTTAATCGCGGTCCGGCGATCGATATTCATAGATCATCTCCTCTAGCGAAACAGTCTCTAAGAGATAAACGCTGCGTGTCTCGGTTTCAAGCCGCCGCAGCGCGCGCCTGGATTCACCGTGTTTCGCCGCGCTCCGCGGGGTCTGGCGTGCTGGGCGAGATTACTTGATAGCTTCCACGCGTTTCAGTTCCTCAATCCTCTCACCACTCAATCCCAATATCTCACCAAACACTTGATCATTGTGTGCACCGATCCAGGGTGCAGGTCGCGCAGCGTTAGCACTCGACAGCGACGGAATGCCGGGCACTCCATGATGCGTGATCTTGCCCCACGGTTGCGCTTCGGTTTCGACGATATGACCGCGCGCCCGTAAGTGAATGTCATGGAAGAGATCTTCGCCGGACGACGGAATGCCGGCGGCGACGCCGGCTTCCTGCAGCAAACGAAATACCTGCTTAGGCGTGTACTTCCGTGTCCACTCTGAAAGCTTTTGATCAAGCTCGTCGCGGTGCTCTTTGCGACCGCTCTTCGTGGCAAACCTCGGCTCTGCGGCCCAGGACGATTTGCCGATGACTTTGACCATGCTTTGCCATCCTGCATCGCCGGCGCAGGCGATGACGATCCAGGTGTCATCGCCGCGACATGGATAGCAACCGTAAGGCGCATAGGGTTCGCCAAGAATCTCGCGATAGCCCATGGCGTCCCATTCGTTGCCGTTGATTGTGTAATCGAGAATTGCCGGCCCCATCATCGAACCCTGCGCCTCGAGCATGCCGGCTTCGATGAACTGCCCTTTTCCCGTGCGCGCCTGGTACTCAAGCGCGGCAAGTACACCGAGTGCCATCGTGACCGACCCGACACGATCTGGCCAGGCGATCTTGCAGCGAGTTTCCATTGGCGAATCGGGATAACCCCAGAGCCGCATAATTCCGGTGTAGGCGAGTAACTGCCATCCCCACGCGACCCAGGATTTGAGCGGGCCGGTGAGTCCCCAGCCCGGCATTACGACTTGAACAATGCCGGGATTAATCTGCTGCAACACTTCGTAGCTGAAGCCAAGCCGCTCCAAAACGCCCGAGCTGAAGTTATCGACGACCACGTCGGATTTCGCAACCAATTGTTTAAATAATTCTTTTCCGTCCGCATTGCGCAGATTAAGCGTGCAACCGAGCTTCGCGCGGTTCATGCATGCATGCACTGCGGCTTCCCGTTCCTTGCTCGCAATCGTGCCGGTTTCGATCTTGACCACTTCCATGCCGTAATACGCCAGCAATTCAGTTCCCAACGGTCCGGCATACTGCTGCGTTAGATCGGCCATGCGTAGCCCGGCCAACATCGGCCGTCGAGATTCGGACTCACCGTGGGTTTTCGGCGGACTGGCGTGCAGATTCTCAAGTTCCGCAAGAATTTCTTTGCGCTGCTGATCCAGCAACGGCGCGGGCCGTCGCACGCGCATGGGCGTGAGCGACAGGCGCATGGGCGCGCCAGGCGCCTTGTATTTGCCGATCACCGGATGTTCGATCTCTTGCATCCACTCGCGCACGCGATTTTGCTCGCAATCGACGAACTGGCCGATGGTGTTGAGCGGCGCCGCCGCGAGATGGCGCACTTGCGCTTGGTTGGCAAAATCATCGGCATTGAATTGGCCGATAAATTCCGCGAAAGCCTTTGCCACTTCTTCCGAATGCTCGTCGCGGTATCGTGGATTCTCCCACTCGGGACCGGCGAGCGACTTATTGCTCATCCAATTCTGCGCAAACTCCTTCCACATATGCGGCATATTGGTCGTGAAATGAACGTAACGACCATCTTGACACCGATAAATGTTCGTACCGGCGCCACCGTAAGCTTTCGCGCCGGGACGCTGCTCCAGCCGATTCTCCCGGCTGTAACGCGCGATGGAGCTGCTGTTCGCAAATGTCAGTGCTTCCTGCAGCGATATATCGATGCGTTGGCCAGCGCCGGTTTCACGCGCGTGCCGAATGCCGGCGAGCGCGAGCATCGCCGCCACGCCGCCCGCCATCTGATAAGCGAGATGACTCGGCGCCGTGCATTGCCCTTTGGTGTTATCGCCCTGGCCGAAAAGAAAACCACCGGTCGCATTGGAGATGGCATCACTGCCTTTGTAATGGCGATAGGGACCGGTGCGTCCGAAGGGCGTGAGCGAAACGATCACCAAGTGTGAAAATTCCTTTTTAAAGCGTTGGTCGTCAAAGCCGAACTTTTCCAGATATCCCAGCGGCGTCGCTTCGACGAAAAGATTCGCCGACGCCAGCAGCCTGGCAAAAATCTCGCGATCCGAATCGTGGTTCAGATCAAGAACAATGCTGCGCTTGTTCGTATTGGCGTGAATAAAAGTGAGGCTGCGCTCGGGATGCTCGATATTGCCAGCGAACGGAGGCACCAGACGGTTTGGATCACCGCCCGGCGGTTCGACTTTTAGGACGTCGGCCCCGAGATCGGCGAGCCAGCGCGTCGCGTAGGATGCGGGTATGTCGCCCAGCTCGATGACGCGGAGGTGACTTAAGGCACCACGATCAGGAAGATTTTCTGGCAAAGGGGCCTCGCTATTTTAAATTGATAATTCCGTGATTCTTTCCTGGTTTTTGGCGTAGGGGCACGGCATGCCGTGCCCCTACGGTCGAACACCACGTCGATCAGTCGTTGGCAAATTCATTTGCTCAGATCGACCAGCACGCGCCCCCGAATGCCGCCTTTGAGGATCTCGTCTATCTTCGGATTCAATTCTTCAAGTGAAACTTCAGTTACGAGCACGGCAAGATCGATCTTCCATTCGCCGACGAGTTTGCTCCAAGCCATCTGCCGTGAGCGCATGGGAATCTCGACGGAATCGACGCCCAGCAGGCTCACACCGCGCAGAATAAACGGGAACACGTTGACGTTGAGATCGGCGGACATGGCGTTGCCGCATGCGGTGACCAGGCCGCCGTGCTTTGCGGTCTTGAGTGCCGTCGCGAGAATATTGCCGCCGACGGTATCGACGACACCGGCCCAGCGCGGTTTTTGCAGCGGCCGGCCCGACGTGTCATTCACTTCCTCGCGCGAAATGATCGCTTTGGCACCGAGACCGGTGAGAAACTCATTTTCGCTCGTCTTGCCGGTTGCGGCGACG
>DASXSW010000381.1:0-6437 GCA_036505755.1 Binatia bacterium
TGTCCGTCATGCCGACGGCGGTTTATACCTGCGACGAGGAAGGGCGGATCACGTTTTTCAACCAGCGCGCGGCGGATTTCTGGGGCCGCGAACCGAAACTGAACAGCGAGGAGGATAAGTACTGCGGATCGGTCCGCATGCTGGCGGCCGACGGATCGCCAATGCCTCCAAGCGCGTGCCCGATGGCATTTGCCGTCAAGACCGGTCAGTCGTTTCGCGGCGAAGAAGTCACCATCGAACGGTCGGATGGCTCCAGAATTATTGTGCAGGTAAACATTGATCCGCTTTATGAGCTAGATGGTCGCCGCACTGGCGCGATCAATGCGTTCCAGGATGTCACTCATTTAAAAGAAGTGGAACGGGCGAGCCGGAGGTTAGCCGCCATAGTCGAATCTTCGGAAGACGCCATTGTCACCAAAGATCTAAACGGCATCATTACGAGTTGGAACCAGGGCGCTGAACGGCTGTTTGGCTACGCACCGGCGGAGATCATCGGCAAACCGATTACCACATTGATTCCGCCGGACCACATCAATGAGGAACCGGATATCATTGGGCGCATTCGACGCGGCGAGCGCGTCGATCATTACGAGACCGTTCGTCGGCGCAAGGACGGTAGCTTGGTCGAGATCTCCCTATCCGTGTCACCGATTAAAGATGCCGACGGCACGATCATCGGCGCGTCGAAAATCGCCCGCGACATCACCGCACGCAAGCAGGCCGAGGCAGCGCTGCGCGATGCGCGAGACGAGTTGGCCAAAGCCAATTCAGAGCTTGAGCAACGGGTTAAGGATCGCACGGCGGAGTTGGAACTGGCCAACGCTGCGCTCTTGCATGACCTCGAAGAACAGAAAAAACTCGAAGCCCAACTTCGGCAAGCTCAAAAGATGGAAAGCATCGGAACGTTAGCCGGCGGCATTGCCCATGACTTCAATAATGTTCTCAATATCGTAAAAGGCTATGCCGGCGCCATCGCTGACCACCCTGATGTCAATGGGGAGATTGCCGAACAACTGGAAGTCATCGACGAGGCCATCGAACGCGGTACATCCCTGGTGCGCCAGCTACTGACCCTCGCGCGAAAAACCGAAGCGCGTTTGGCCTCGACGGATATCAACGACCTGGTTTCCGGATTGGCGAATTTGCTCAAGCAGACGCTTCCGAAAACCATCGACCTCTCGTTAGACCTTCGTCCGAAGCTACCGAGCGTAATGGCCGATCCGAATCAGATAACTCAGGCCTTGTTGAATCTATGTGTCAACGCTCGCGACGCAATGCCGAAAGGCGGCAAACTCATACTTAGAACTCGGCATGTTGACGGGGCACAAATAAAAACCACCGCGGCGCCGGCCGGACAGTTTGTCTGTGTGGAAGTGACAGACACGGGCACGGGAATGAGCGACAGCGTTCGGAGCCGAATTTTTGAACCGTTTTTTACCACCAAAGGAATCGGTGAGGGAACGGGTCTGGGCCTCGCCATCGTTTACGGCATCGTTAAGAGCCACAACGGCCTTATTGACGTTGAAAGCGCGTCGGAGCGCGGCACCACCTTTCGTTTGTACTTGCCCGTAGCGCTAGCGCAGCAAAGAGCGATTACCCAAGACCCAATCCGGACACAAGTCAACGATCGGAAGCAGCGTAACGGTCACAAAACCGTTCTCCTGGTGGAAGACGAAGAGATGATGGTTCTGCTGTTGAGAAAGACCTTCTCGAAACGCGGTTACAACGTCCTGGTAGCTCTGGACGGCGAAGAAGCCCTCAATCTGTTTCATCGTCATCAGCAGGAGATCGATGTCGTGCTGCTGGACATCGGCCTGCCTAAAAAAGCGGGTTGGGACGTAATTCTAAAAATGAAAGAAGAGAACCCCCTGGTCCGCGTCGTCGTCAGCAGCGGCTATATCGATCCGGAGTTCAGAATCAAAATGCATCAGGCTGGCGTGAAGGATTTCATCGACAAGCCGTATACGCCCGACGCCGTTGTGGAGACGCTCGAGTCAGTCCTCGAAAAAGCGCAGCAAAGCTGCCTCGACGTCGGATAAGCCTCCGCCAATCTTCGATTCAAGACCAACGGACCGCTCGTGGGTCAATTCGCCGCAGTTGCGTTTCTGCCATTCGTCGTCCTCTTACAGTTCGTCATTGCCGCATGCTTTTAGGGGTAGGTCATTTCAAAAACGCTGGACATTCTCACCGCGCTGAAGTATGCAAGCTCCAAAAGAAATTGAAAAAGGAGCTTCGATGGCTTCAATAACATCCTTCAACATTTTGGAAACGACAATCGATGATATTCATGCCGCTTATAAATCCGGTCAACTGACCTGCCGCCAGTTGGTGCAAACCTACCTCGATCGCATCGAAGCGTTCGACAAGGAAGGTCCCAATATCAACGCCATCATTACGCTCAACTCCGAAGCGCTCAAGGAAGCTGACCGACTCGACGCCGCGTACCAAAAGTCCGGTCCCATCGGTCCGCTACATGGCATTCCGGTCGTCATCAAAGACCAGGCCGATGTCAAAGGTATGCCGACGACGCTCGGCTCGGTATTATTCAAAAATTATTTTCCCGATCGCGACTCCTTCGTCACGGAGAAGCTGCGCAATGCCGGCGCGATTATTTTGGCCAAAGCCACGCTCGGCGAACTCGGCGGTGGCGACACCCATGGCTCGCTGTTCGGTTCGACGCGTAACCCGTACGATCCCGATCGCACCGTCGGCGGATCGTCAGGCGGATCGGCTGCGTCCGTATCGGCGAATTTCTCGACCGTCGCCGTCGGCCAGGAAGGGCTCGCCTCGATCCGCCGGCCATCGACTTGGAATTGCATTAACGGCATGCGCCCTTCTGCGGGCCTCGTCAGCCGCGGCGGCGTCTACGGCTGCTGGCCGGAGATCTTCGGTTCCCTCGGACCGATGGCGCGCACGGTCAAAGACTTGGCCACGTTGCTGGATGTGATGGTCGGCTACGATCCCGAAGATCCTATTACAGCACGTGGCGTCGGTCGCGTTCCTGATACCTTCACAATGTTTCTGCATAAGGACGGCCTCAGAGGCGCCCGCTTGGGAATTCTTCGAGAATCCATCGGTCTCAACTCCGAGACGGATTCCGAAGACTTTAAAAAAGTGACCGAAGTTTTCGACCGCGCGGTTGGCGAGCTCAGATCCGCCGGCGCCGAAATCGTCGATCCGATCGTGATTCCTCAAATCAAAGAATTGCTCGCCAAACGATCGGGAGGCCCGGGCGACTCTGATCAGTCATTCCAGAATTACTACGGCCGCAGCGCCAACCCGCCGTTTAAGACGCCCGAAGAAGTGATCGCGTCGCCCGACTTCGCCAAAGTCGTCAATCGCTCGCAAGAACGGTTCAAGAGAAAACCGGACGTAACCAAGCACTATGAAAGCCTCAAAGCGCAAGACGAGCTAATGACTAATTTTCTCAAAGTCATGGCCGACCACAAGCTGGACGCGATCGTGCACAAAGCCGTCGAGCACCAGCCGACGCTGATCAAAGACGGCATCAACCCACCCTTCGTCGACCAAAAAGGCGCGCCGCATTTGAATACCTTTTTGGTTTACGTTCCGACCATCGTCGTCCCCGCGGGCTTTACGCGCGACAATCTGCCGGCGAGCGTTTGTTTCATCGGCCGACCCTACGACGACGGCAACTTGATCAAGTTTGCCTACTCTTACGAACAGGCGACGCATCACCGACGGCCGCCGGCCAGTACGACGGCGCTCTAACAATTCATCAATCGAAGTGGTGGGGAATCCTTATGAAGCAGGAGGCGGGTTTTAAACCCGCCTCGTCCTCGCGGCCTTTGTTTTGGTGCGTTAAACTCTTGAAGCGAATCTTCTCAACCCGGATTCCGCAGTCAAACCTTCCGGCCCTTGAGCCAGGAGCAAACCTGGAGTAGCGAAGGCACCCAACTGAAAAGTTTCAAAGTCCTTTTCGCCACTTCGCACTTCACCATTGTAAGTTTTAGATTTCATCTTGAACCACCGATGATCGATGTCCGCTCAGAGGCAAAGACCCATTGACTTCGCTACGGAAGGTTTGCTCCTCGCTCATCGCGTCGGCCGGAACTGCGGAATCCCGGCTCAATAGCGTTGTTGTCGTGCGCGCGCTGATCCCTCACTTGCTCAGGGTCTTTACGAAGCCTTCCCGTTCCAACTCTTCCAATATCGAATTGTCGTAAAACTCTTCGACCTTGCGGTTACCGGGCTTGTCGGTAGGCACCGCGGCCTGAATAGTCTCCCCATCCGACATCGGCAACAGAGGAGTATTCTTGGCGAAGTAATCGTAGGACTGCGAGAGAATGTCGGCGTTGGTCAGCTTCGTATACTTCTCCAACACTTTGACGGCAAAGCTCTTGTTTTGGCGGTAAACATGCAATCCGTCGATGAGCGCCATGAGAAAACGTTTGGCCGCGGCTCGGTCCTGAATGAGATAGGAACGCCGCCCGGAAACCACGGAAGACGGATATTTGATCTTTAGAGCGCCGAGATCCGCGAGCAAATTGAGACCGCGCGAAGTTGCCGCAAAAAGTCCCGGCGGCGCGAGCATCGTTGCTTGGGCCGCGCCGGACTCGAGCGCGGCGATGCGCAACGGGTCCGGCCCAGCCTGTAAGAACGATACATTGCGCGCGCCGACGCCCAATCGATCGAGCGCCACCCGAGCCCCGGTCTCCTCAATCCCGCCGAGGCGCGAAACCACGAATCTTTTGCCTTTAAGCTCCGCCGCCGCATGAATGTTTTTGCTCGCAATCAAACCATAAGGCATGAGACCGTAAGCCGTGGCCAATACCACGATGTCCGCGCCTTGCGCGATCGCTTGGATCGGCGACGCTCCGCCGAGATAGGTAAACGCGATCTCTTTAGCCATCACGGCTTGCATGTTCGTCAAGCCGCCCGAGATCAGAACCATTTCGGCATTCAAACCGTATTTCTTGTACAGTCCGTCCTCGTAGGTCAGCCAAAAGGGTAAGTTCTGTCCAGAAAGCCCGGAGTAGCTGATGCGCACCGCCTGCGCGTGACTCGATGAGTGAAAGCAGGCGACTGCACTCAGAATCGTCACCACGACCCATCGCCAAATCACAACGTCTCCTTTTTGTCCGGACAATTAACTGAACGACCCTCGGCTCCAAGTCGAGGGGTTCTGAATTTGTCGACTGGAGGTCGACTCTTGTTCCCCTCATTCCGGCCCTTCGACGGTGCTCAGGATGGACTCCCAGCCGGAATCCAGGCGGTTCTGGAACTTGAACCGAAAACGAACCTGGATGCCGGCGTTCGCCGGCATGACGAACTTCACTTCGCCTGAAGGCGAGGGATTTCAAACATCCCCGAGAGAGACATTAATAGGACCCTTGCCTAAGTCTTCGCTAAAAACCTGTTTTGCATGACAGCTTCGTTCAATTTCAAACAAAAGCAAATCAATTCCTCCCAGCCAACATTACAGCTGAGCTGCAGGATCACAGCGCTGAGCTAATCCGAGCGCTTAGAGTAAGCGAGAAATCGCCTTTACGAATGTAAACCTGTCCGAGTTTCTTTTTGCTCAGCTCCTCGATAAGTCGTAGGAGCGGCTTTGGCGTGGTTAAATACTCTTTTCTCGCCGGCGCGGTCTTCAGCGCATCGACGAACTCCGGTCCGGCGTAGTAGCGTAACAGCAGCTCCTCATCCGACAAATGCGGCCCGCCGTACTGTCTGCGCACTTCTTCCAATGTCGGCTCTGGGTATTCTATCTTTTCGATCTCGCGGGCGCGGGATCGATCCAAAATTTTTGTTTTGGCCGCCGCGTCCATGTAATCGCTACCTTCCCTACCCCAAAGGCCGAGCGCATATTGGATCACTTGATCCGTCACTTCTTTGTATCGTTCGCCCAGAATCACGTTGATCGCCGCCTGGCTGCCCACGAATTGCGCGAACGGTGTCACCATGATTGGATATCCCATCTCTGAGCGAACGCGGCTGATCTCTTCCAGCACTTGTGCCAGCATTTCCTCTTTGCCCATGAGCTTTAGCTGATGGCGCAGGTTTGAAATCATCCCGCCGGGAACCTGATGGCTGTACCAAGCTTGATCGTATTCGCGCGGCGCGCCGACCGGCAATCCTTCGCGTTCAGCTATCCAAGAGAAATGTTCGCGCACCGGCGCAAGCGCATCTATGTTAACCAGCGGCTTATAGCCCAGAGCGCGCAGATTGCTGACGACGTTGAAGATCGACGGCTGCGACGAGCCGTTGGCGAGAGGCGGTATCGCGGTGTGCACGATGCGCACTCCTTCTTTCACTGCTTCGAGCAGGTTGACGGGCGCGAGCCCGTTGTTGCAGTGGGCGTGAAACTCGAGCGGAACATTGCCGATGTTCTGCTTGATCAGACGCACCAGCGTGCGCGTGCGCTCCGGCGTCAACATGCCGCCGACATCCTTGAAGCACAGACGATACGGCTTCAA
>DASXSW010000382.1:0-10476 GCA_036505755.1 Binatia bacterium
TCGCTGATCTTGTGTTCCAACTCGGGTACGCTACCCAAGACGTACTCCGCTTGATCATCAAGTCTCCGGCTCCAGAAGGGCAGCCAACCACAACCGCTCTCCAGGATGCCGAAGCGCAGCGATTTGTAGCGCTCCATGATGCCGGAGCCGATGAACGATCCGATTGCGCGCATCGCGCCCCATGGGTGAGCCGCCGAGCGCCCGAGAAAAGCGTTTGCCCACAAATCGAGATAACCGGGGAAGTAAGGCGGTCCGGCGTAATGGCTGTGATAAACAACGGCGATTCCCATGTCCGCGCAGGCCTTCCAAACCGGCTCCATTACAGGATGATCCAAAGGAATGTCGTTACGTGACTGTGGCAGAATGCCGACCATCCACGGCTCTTTGCCCCAGCGTCTGATTTCTTCGACGCACTCCTCGACCGCGTCGAGTGCCACCGGCGGCGCCGCCTTCAGACGATGCGGCGCCTTGCCGCAAAAATCGTGCAGATACCGATTGTAGGCTCGCATGAAGCCGACATCCAGTTCATGGTCCTTAAGCGGTCCGCTGTTCGCCGCTCCACCGATGAGGAACTGAACGTCGACACCTTCTTCATCCATGTCACGCAGACGCGCGCCGGCATCGTCATCGATCGCCCCCTTGGTCGCATGACGTGTCCCCATGTACTTTGACCTTGGTGCGAAGTGCCCGGGCTCTGGCTCGGCTTTGCCCAGCAAGCGAGAGTATGCGACGCGCTCTCCGAGCGAATAGGAATGGCGGCCGACGACCATGCCTTCGACGTCGCGCCGGTTCTCCCTTTTATACGGCTCGAGCTCAGGCAAGCGCGCACACACGCTTGCATCATAGTACGGTTCGAGCGTTTCGAGCGACGGGCGAACATGCGTGTCGGTATCAAAAATTTTAAAGCCATTTTTCATGCAGCGGTCTCCAATCAAAATCCGAAATCCGAAGCTCTAAATCCGAAACAAACTCAAAGTCAAATAAATCTAAAATCTGAGAAATTTCAAAACCCCGATCCGAATCGAACTTGTTTGGAACTTTGTGAATTTTGATCATTTGGATTTGTTTCGAATTTCGGATTTCGAGTTTCGAGCTTTTTCCTAACTCGGCGTATGGGTTTTGAGAAAGTTTTTTATACGCGCTACCGCCGGCGGGACGAGCTCCGGCGGATGGCGCCATTCCGGGATGATTTCCGAGTTCGGCGCCAGCGCCGCAATCTCGTTGCCGATGATACGCGGGTGATCCAGGTTGTTGCCCGGCATAACGATCATCGGTGTCCGACAGTCCTTTACGAACTCTCTGGTAACACTGAACACAAAATCGCCGGTGAACATGCGCTTGCCGAACGCTGCCACTTTTTCTGGTTCAAGTTCCGGCCGTTGCTTGGGAAGCACCTCGGCCCATCGTCCGTAGAGGTTCTTGGCCAGGACATTGCGATTCTCGTCCGAGACGCCGATCGGCTGCTCGATCACCGCAGCGACCACGCGCTCTGGCGCGCTTTGGATCAATTTAAGCGCATACGAGCATCCTATGCAGCAACCGAGCACATGGAATCGCTCGATGCCCAAATGGTTCATCAACCCGAGCTGATCTTCCGCGTAGCTACCCCACGGATCTTCGGGTTCGAGCGGACCCTTGGACCTGCCGGCATTTCTTTGGTCCATGGCAATGACCCAGTATTCCCGGGAGAAGATTTCGATCGGGTTAAACGCCGCTCGGTTCCAGAAGCCGATCACCGAGTTCATACCCCCAGGGGCGATGAGCAACAGCGGAAACCCCGAACCATGGGTTTCGTAATAAATCGAAAGCTCACCACGTTCCCAGACTGACATTGCTAATCCCTCCCCTCGGCGCACTCGTCGCCCCCTCACCTTAAGTCTCTCCCCCGTCGTGGGAGCGAGAAAGGGTGAGAGGAGTCGGTTCACGGATTACGCGCGGTCGCACCACAGTTCAGCATTATCGTTCGCGTGTCACTCAGCAGATAACACAGATTTCAAAGCGCAAAAGGCCGCGTCTCGAACTAAAAAAAGAAATATCGACTAATGGCATCACATGTCAAATAGAGAAACCTCGCCAGTTAACGTTTGGGCACTGGGTTCAGTTTGGGTACACCAGGGAATCCCCACGCCGAGAAAGATTCCTCGCGGAGTTTATCCTGAGTCCTCCGAAGGACTCGGAATGACAGCAAAGTAAGTGGTCTGTCATCTCGAACCCTTCGATAAAACACGTCAGGATAAACTGCGTGAGAGATCTTGAGCTAACTGAAACACTACCCAAACCTTTGACTTGTGGAGCAACATTCAATAAACCATCGTTACAACCTTGCCCCGCGGACTTGCACGTCTTGAGCCGACGTCAGAGCCGAAAATGAAAACAAAGATCGCTTTCATCGCAATGGTTCTTTTTCAAGTTTTCAATCATAGCGTCGACGCTCAGCCCTTAAAGAAAATCATGTTCTCGGCAAAGGGCGCGGGGGAGTCGATGCTTCCCTTTGTGATATCCGAGCGCCTGGGCTTTTATCGTGAAGAAGGCGTCAAGGCTGAAGTCGTTGTGACCCGAGGAACCATCGCGAGCCAAGCGCTCATCGGCGGCAGTGTCGGCTATACGAATGCCAATGTGCTGCCGGCGATTCTCAACGGCGCGCGCCTGAAGACTATTCTCAATAACGCCGACAAGCCGGCGCAGTACCTGGTTAGCTCTCCGAAAATCTCCAGTCTCAAGCAACTGCCTGGTAAAACAGTTGCCATCTCAGATTTCTCGGGCAATGCGTTTCTCATCATGAAAGACCTCTTGGCCAGGACGGGAGTGCCAATCGCGGACGTCAAATTAAGAGTTTTTGGCGAGGCCAATCTCCGGCTCAACGCCTTGCTGACCGACTCGGTCGACGCCACGATGCTGTCCTATGAACAAGTCAAGCGCGCGCAAGCGAAAGGCTACCGCATACTGGCCTACAGCGGAGATTTTATCTCTTCACTGAGCCCCGGTTTGGGCACCACCGACGCGAGGATCAAGGAACTACCCGACGAGGTCTACCGCGTCGTCAGAGCGACGCTCAAGGGGCAACTTTTCTGGTACCGCAATCCCGAAACGATAAAGTTCCTGATGGAAGCCTTGGCGCTATCGGATGAGGCTGAGGTCAAAGAAATTTGGGAAGAGCGAGTTAGGAGAGCATCAGAGATCGCCCAGGCCGGCAGAGCTACTGAAGAGGCGATGGCGACGAATCTCGAGAGAGTAAAGGAACAAATGCGCATGGCCGGCGCGCAAGCGAAAGGCAAAGATATAACTGTCGACCAGGCTTACGACTTCAGTTTTGTAAAACGCGCCCACGACGAATTGGCGGCGCAAAAATGGGATCCATTGAAATACCGCTACGTCAAAAGAAATTCTTAACTAACGAGGAGGTTTTCTTATGGTTATGACGGAAAGATACGGCGTGCCTGCAACCAAAATCATCGCTCTGATGAAGTATCTACAGACCCCGCTGGAACAGATTCAACCGGGCGACAAAATACTCGTGATGACGGATGACAGCATGGACCCGCTGGTTTGGCAGTCCTTCATGGCAGTCGTGAACGCAAAGGGCGGCTCTCCGGCGTTGTGCTTGTTTCCCAGGCTTCCCTACCATTGTTGCGATCCCCATCCCGCCGCCATCGAAGCGGCCAAGGCCTGCAACGGCGTCGCGGCCCTGACAACCACGTGCATGAACAGTGGAACGCCCGGCCTACGTTCCATTCGCAAGGCAGGTCGGATTCCGATCTGGCTGATGGAAGAAAACACCGTGGAGATTCTCACCGAAGGCGGCGGCACCGCGTCGTGGGACGATATCAAAGAAATGGTCGAGCTGCACAAAAGAATCGGCGCTATTTACGACCGCGGCAAGAAAATCCGCCTGCGCTCCGAGTACGGCACCGATTTTACCGCGGATATTTCCGGCTACCCCAAAGATTTCCACTTCAACAGGGCTGCGAAACTGCCGTTTCAAAGAGATGGCCAGCATCTTGGCGGGGGCACGTGGCCTTACGGCGAAATCCATGTTGAGCCGCTTCCGGGCACCGCAAACGGCACAGTGGTTTGGGATACCACCGCGCATTATCCCGCGGGGATTTGGAAAGATCCGGTGAAACTCACGATCAAGGACGGTCGGGTCATCGATTTCACCGGCGGTCTCGAGGCCCAACAAGTCAAAGCGTATTTGCAAAAATACGGCGACGCAGACTCATATTCGGTGGGCGGCGAGATGGGACTAGGGACCAATAAAAAGTGTCCGCCGCGCGCCGGCATTATGCGAAGCGACAAAAAATGCTACGGCTCAATGCATTTCGGCATCGGCACCGGGCCGGATCGTTACACTTTTACGGACGATCCGAGCAAGCGAGTGTTCAGCACGCTTAGATTGGAAGGGATCATTGCGCGCGTGACAGTGATTGTGGACGACAATATCGTCGTTTGTGAGAACGGTGAAATAAAGGTCTGAAAAGCTGGTAGTAGTCGAGGATCGCAGATAGAGGATGGAGGATGGCGAGCTAGTGATTACTCGCGCCAAGGCACAAAGAGTGCCAAGTGATAGGCTTAGACTCTGTCATCCCGAACGAATGTGAGGGATCTAAGAAAGATTTCTCCCTGCGGTCGAAATGACAAGGCGCGTCGCTTTGTAATCTTGGCGTCTTGGCACGAAATATTTGTTGAGTCTTTTTGTTCAAGATTGGAGAAGGTAGAAGTTAGGAGGATGCCGGATGTTATCGATTAACCCCAATATGAAGCAGCTGGTACAGCGCCAGCTCGAAGAACGCGGGAACAGAACGCCAGGACAACCGGTGCGGCCGGTTACGACTGTCAAATCGAAAGCGCTCCACGACCTGCAATTTCGCGCCAGTGTCGAAGGCCATGTTTTCATCTCCGATGAGCGCGAATCGGCCGGTGGCACAGATGCCGGGCCGGCGCCGCTCCGCTACTTCCTGGCGGGTGTCATGATGTGTCACCAAGTGTGGTGCGTGAAAAGCGCCGCGCTCGCCGACGTCCGGCTCGAGAACCTCGAAGGTGAGATATCCGGTTACGTGGCGCAAGGCGACTCGCCACGCAAAGGCGGGTTCGAGCGCGCGACTTTTATGGTGACCATCGACAGTCCAAATCCGTCGGAAGAAGTGAAAAAAATTGTCGCTCGGGCGAGCGAGCATTGTGCTGCCTTCGTGACATTCGCTCGCGCCGCGCGCATCGAAGTAACTGTAATGCACAACGGGCAGAAGATTGATGAGCGGACATATGGGTAATCCAGAGCACTCAGCCGGAAAATTTTCGCGAGCCGCGGGACGTTTTAGACATGGTCATAAATAATCGCTCTTCCGGGTTTACTGTGAGGAGTATCCACCACCGGGTACCCTTCTTACCTCCTCTCCCTCTGGGAGAGGATCGAGGTGAGGGCCCTCACCCTAGCCCTCTCCCAAAGGGAGAGGGAACTACGAGTCAGGGCCGCGAAAACTTTCAACCATAGTAGTACAAAGCGCACGAAGTTTAAGAGTTGGATATTAGCAACCTTCGTGTCCTTCGTCCTCTTCGTGGTGAACAATTACATTCGCATAATGCCAGAATATTCACAGAGCAGCCTAAATAATCGGAGGTGCGCGATGACGTCAAAGGCAATTATTATAGCTGCTTCGCTCGCTGTCTTTTTCTCAGCTGCTCAGGTTCATACTGCTCAAGCGCCGCTTTCAGCGAAGCAGCAAGCGCTGATCGACGCAGCCAAGAAAGACGGTGTCATTGATATCATCGCGACCTGGCGGCCCAGTGAAGCCAAGGGGATATTCGGCGCTTTCAAAGAGGCTTACCCATTCATAGAGGTCAAACAAACGATGATGGCCGGCGCCGTTGGCTTTGAGAGACTCAGAGCGGAGTTTGCCTCCGGCCGCCGGACGACGGATCTCATAAATACTTCGATTATCGATCTGGAAAAGGCCGGGATGGTCCAGGCCTGGCGGGACTGGTTCGAGGTTTTTCCCAAGACCAAGAAAAAAACCGTTCACTCGTCGTTGATGGCGGCTCTAGAGCCTGGTGGCACCTACGCGCTCGTGTATCGTCCGGATCTCGTTCCGAAAAACTTGCAACCTTTGACCTACGCCAAATTGTCGGATCCTCGCTTGCGCGGCAAGATCGGCGTCAACATACGTCAGTATTATTTCTGGGATGCGCTCTACCCGAAGTGGAGTGAGGAAGAAATCATGCGCTACGTCAAAACGGTGATCGTCCCCCAGAAACCGAGGTTGTACAACGGCTCCGGCGACGGCTGGGAAATGTTGGTCCGCGGCGAGATCTGGGCCAATCCGGTTTCCAACACGCACCAGTATTTCTCCCGTTACCAGCCGAAGGGGGTCAAGAATATCGCGGTCGCCCCGGACCTGGCCGGCGTCGAATCCGGCAAACCGATCGCGCTGCTGAAAGATGCGCCGCATCCGAACGCGTCGAAGCTGTTTCTCCACTGGATCACCTCGGACAATGGCCAGGAAGCTCTTCACCAGCATCGCGGTCGCGCTAATCCTTATGATGAAACGAATATCGTCGGACGCTGGTTCAAGCAGCATGGCGCCAAGCTCTACGAGTATCCCGATGAAGAGCGCGAAGCCAAAGCCAGGGAGAATGGCGCGCAGATCCTGCAACTATTCGGCGTGCCGGTACCGGAAAGATAATCTATGCAGCTGGTGGAGGCGGAAAGAGGAGTATATGCCAGCAAGATCCTGCCGCGTTTCAGCATCACCAACGTCATCCTGGTCGGGACCGTCGCGATCATCGCCTATCTCGTAGTCGCTCCGATCATTTTTCTGTTGTGGAGCAGCTTTCGGAGCGCGTTACCTACGCCGGCCAATCCGGGGCTTTTCACGCTAAAAAACTACATCTTCGTATACAGCAACCCCGCCACGTATACGTTGTTTCTCAACACAGCAATCTTCGTCTTGGTGTGTACCTCGTTAGCGCTTTTGTTAGCTGTTGGTTTCGCGTGGCTGATCGAAAGGACCGATATAGCGGCCAAGGGTACGCTTTTCGTTTTGATTTTGCTGCCATCGGCCGTTCCGTCTTTACTGATGGGCATATCGTATATCATTCTCGCCGGGCCTGAAGCCGGACTTTTGAATCGACTCACCGATGAATTGTTCGGCGTTAAACCTTTCAACATTTTTTCGCTCCCGGCCATGTTCATCTTGCAGGCCCTCAGCAGCGTACCGGCGTCTTTTTTGATCGTGCTTTCGGCGCTTCGAAGCATGGACCCGGCGCTCGAGGAGGCCGCTTCCGTTTCAGGGGTGGGTTGGCTGAGTACGATCCGAAGGGTGACCTTGCCGATGATGGTTCCGGCCATCCTGTCAGCAGCGATTTACACGGGAATGAGTATCGCGGAGACCTTCGAAATTCCCGCATTGATCGGCGTGCCGATTGGATTTCATGTCCTTTCCTCCCAGGTGTACCTCTCTTTGCGCGTGTGGGGGAACCATACCGTTGCCAGCGCGTATTCGGTCATATTTCTAATCATGCTCATAGGCTTGGTTTATCTCTACCAGAAAACGACGCGCCATGGCTTTCGCTACGCCACCATTTCCGGCAAGGGATACCGGCCCAAACTCATTAAGATTGGTCGCTGGAAGTATGTTGCGTTGATTCTGATCGCTTTTTATCTGTTCGTCACGATCGCCTTGCCCTTCTTTGTTTTTATCTGGTCCAGCCTCTTTCCAACCTGGCAACCGCCTTCTTTGGCGATGTTGTCTCAAGTAAACCTCGACAGCTACCGTGAAGTTTTTGGCAACGTAAATTTCCTGGACAGCGTAAAAAACACTTTGATTCTAATGCTGGTGACTCCGGTGATCACGGTCGCGTTGATCAGCGTCGCTTCGTGGCTGATCGTCCGATCTAATTTAAGTTTAAAAAGCAAAGCGCTGCTCGATACACTGACCTTTTGGCCCCATGCCTATCCGGGAATCGTCCTGGGGGTCGCCCTCTTGTGGTTTTTCATCCTCGTGAACTTCCCACCGGTATGGGGAACCCTTTGGCCGATCATATTGGGACTGACAATTTCTTACATGCCATTTAGCGTGCGAACCTTGAACGCGGCCTTTATCCAGGTGCATCAAGAGCTCGAACAGGCGGCTTATGTCAGCGGCGCGAGCTGGCTAACCACTTTCCTGCGCATCACCCTGCCGCTGGTGCTACCTGCGCTCGCGTCCGTGGCGCTGTGGATCGCCATTCATGCGATGCGGTCGCTCACGGTGCCTATGTTCTTGACCACTCAGGGTAATGAAGTGTTAGCGATGCTTCTGTGGACCTATTGGGATAACGATATGGTCGAGGCGGTCTCTGTGATAGGCCTCTTGTACCTCGTGGTGTGCGTTGGGTTGTCATTGGTGTGGCGCCGTTACGGGTTCAGAAATTGGTGATCGAAAGATTCATGATGCAAACACATGCGATTATTGACAGGGGGCTAATATGAGAATGGGAGCGCTTGTAACCATTTGGCTTTTCAGCGCCGCTTCTTACCTAGGATTCGACGGGCAAGTTTATGCGCAGTCTTCGTATTACCAAGGCAAGACCATCAGACTTGTACAGGGACGCGAGCCGGGCGGTTCGGGAGACACCAGAGCAAAATTGGTCATGCCCTATTTAAAGAAATACCTTCCGGGAAATCCCAATATCGTAAATGAGTTCATGCCGGGCGGCGGAGGTCGCAAAGCCGCCAACTACCTTTTCAGCGCGCGCCCGGACGGTCTGACCATCGGCCATGTCAGCAGTGGCGTGGTGACGAGTTCTGTCTTGGGGGAAAGCGGCGTCCAATATGAGCTCGACAAATTTCATTGGCTCGGATCGACCGATAGCGCCTTCCACTATGCTTTTGCGATCCGCAAAGAGTTAGGGCTGACTAACGTAGAAAAGCTGCAAGCCTATTCGGGGCTTAAAATTGGTGCAACATCCATAGGCCACACCACTTACACGTTCGGACGCAGTTTTGCCTGGCTGCTCGGTGTTAAAGATCCCCGATTTGTCTTGGGCTATGCCTCTCTCGAGCTTGATCTGGCCGTGGAACGGGGCGAGGCGGATGCGCGTAGTAACAACACCAGTGAGGTGCTCCGGCGCTATCCCGATGCGCTTAAGAAAGGTCCGTTCAATTATGTCGCCATCTTCAAAATTCCTCGAGATGACAAGGATCCGGAGTTCGATCATCTTCCCGAAATCGACAACTTCTCGAAAGCGGAGAGGGAGCGGCGCTTGCTGACCTTGATCCGCGCCACGAGAGTTGTCGGAACTCCCTACTTGATTCCTCCGGGCACGCCCAAAGAACTGGTGCAAATCGTGCGGGAGGGAATGAGTAAAACCTTTCGCGATCCTGAGTTCAAAAAAGAATACAGGAAGATCACCGGCGACGATGTCAGTCCGATAACACCGGAACGTCAAGAAGAAACCGTCAGGTCGGTGCCACGTGACGTGGAGACCATTGAACTCTTCAAATTGATTAACGGCAACCAGCCTCTCCCGGCTCGTTAGGTTCGTTAATGCAATAATGGGTCGGCCAGAATGACAACTCGATTCTCTTTGTTCATACTTTTTTTGCTCGCCGCATCCAGCGCACTAGCTGCATCGGCAGGTCCGGCGTTGCAAAAGAGCAAACAAGAGGCAGAAGCCAAGGGACATGTCTTCCATTCGAGCCATGACGACATCGTCAAAATGGCAAAGCAGGAGGCGAAGGTTGACGGAATAGTCTCTCTTGATCCGGAAACCTTCGGTCCTCTGACGAAAGCTTTCAAAAGCAGATATCCCTTTCTTGATCTAAAGCTCCGCGAAGTTACGGGAACGGAGGCGACACAGCGATTCCTGCTGGAAGTTCAGAGTGGCACGGCGCAGGCGGACTTCACGTACATCAGCGAAGATTTTTATAAAGGATTTATTTCTCGCGGCAAGAAGTTCGACATTCTAGGGATGGCCGAGCAGGGTGTTCTATCGATCCCGGTCAAGATGATCGATCCTCTGTCGCGCAAGGCGATTGCGGCGGCGACTATTTTTGCTGCCGTCGCCTTCAATAAGTGTCTCCTCGAACCGGCCAAGGTTCCGGACCGTTGGGAGGATTTTTTAAAGCCGGAGCTGAAGGGCAAAAAGTTTTTGGTGGATATCCGGCCTTTTCATTATCAATCGTTCGCTGCTGGAGCGGGCGAAGAGTGGATGCTCGATTACGCCCAGAAGATCGCCGCCCAGGATCCTGTCTGGATCAGAGGAGCCAGCCGAATTCTTACCTCGATCGCTGTGGGTGAGTATCAGTTACACTCGGGAATTAATTATCACAGCACACTGAGGGCCAAGGAGAAGGACAAAACCGGCTGTTTGGAGCTCAAAATCATCGAACCGGTTCCTGTGCGCCTCTCTGAACCACAAATGGTCGTGGAGACGGCGAAGCACCCGAGCGCGGCTCTGCTCTGGCTGGAATTCCTCGCGGGCGCCGAAGCCCAGGCGATT
>DASXSW010000383.1:0-3957 GCA_036505755.1 Binatia bacterium
GTAATGGTGGGCACGGTGATGACCGGACCTTGGGCAAGCCGCTTTTCCAGATCGTCATATCTCGGCTCGCCTTTAGCCAAACTCAGCCGCCACCGATAATTATGGATCACGATGCTAACGTGATCCGGATTGTTGAAGGACGCTGCACTACGATCGAACGTCGCATCATCGAAGTTCCACTTCGGCGAAGCAATCTGCCAAATGAGCTTCGCAAAGTCGTGCCGGTATTTGTCGTAGCCTGCCCGGCCGCGTTCAGTAGCAAAATAATATTGGTACCACCATTCGAGCTCGGCCTTTGGCGGCAACGGCATCTTGCCGGATTCCTGGCTGCCAATCAGATAACCGCTCACCGACACCATGGCCTTGCAGCGCTCTGGCCAGAGCGCCCCGATGATGTTGGCCGTCCGCGCACCCCAATCAAAACCGGCGAGGATCGCCTTCTCGATTTTGAGAGCGTCCATGAAGGCGACGGTATCGACAGCGATCGCCGACGGCTGGCCATTGCGGAACGTTCCGTCTGATAGAAAGCGCGTCGTGCCATAGCCGCGCAGATACGGGATGATCACCCTGTAGCCCGCCGATGCGAGCAACGGTGCGACATCGACATAGCTGTGAATGTCATAGGGCCAGCCGTGCAGAAGAATGACCGGTGGACCATTGGCGGGACCGGCTTCAGCGTATCCTACATTAAGGAGACCGGCATCGATCTGCTTCAGTGAACCGAACGACGTGTTCGGCTTGATCGTCGGCACACTTGCCGGATTTGCCTTGCCGGATTGTGCTGCCGCAGAACCGATCATACCGAGCTGGGCAGCAGCAATAGTCGTGGCCACAGTGCCCAAAAAGCGGCGGCGATCATATTTGATTTCTTCGGACATTTTGATCCTATTCATTTTGGTTTTCATTATCGTATTTCTTTTGTTTGTGATTTTGTTTTTACAGACCTTGGATTTCACGGCGGCCGGTTGACGGGGATATCAAGAGCGCGTCATTCATATCGGATCCTTTGCCAGTCGAATCCCATAAACTGCCATCGGCATCGAGAGGGAAGAAGTGCAGCATCCGGGTTTTGCGGTCGGCCTCACTCATCAATTTCTCGGACGACGAGATGGCGGGGCCGCTTTGCCAATAGTTTTCTTTCCTTTTGCTTTGTGTTTGTTTTGCTCTCATTAATATTTTTTACTTGTTACGGCTCGATAATTCTCCACGAAGAATCGAAGCCTTCTTTCGTCTTGTTATCTAGGGTTCCAATGGTAGCCTGCCCGCTAAACACGGCAGGCTAGATGTTCGATAGGTTCGAGTAAAAAAGCGGCGGCGATCATAGTTGATTTCTTCGGACAACTTATCTCTCTCCTATTGGTTTCAAAGCAGTTGCGAAAAGACAGGCGCGGCGATCGGATGAATAGCGTTTGCCGTAAATCAGCCGAACGTGAACGCAAAAGCCTCCACGCCCGAATCGAGAAACTCGATCTCGAACTGTCGATCAGCGATGGGCTTCGGTTGTCGGATCAGCTGATACAGCCGCTGTTCGGTAACCGTGCCGTTGCCTTTGTCGTCAACGTCAATGCCGCGAGCAGCGCCCGGCGGCTTTCCATCGATGAGCACGCGAAAGCGCACGGAGGTTCCTCGTGCTGCCGGTCCCATGACGAGATGAAGATCGCGGGCGTAAAAGCGGTACGCGATCCGGCCGTTGGCCTTGTTCAGCACAGTGGCCTGTTTCCCCACCGTCCAATCACCCAAAAGGGCCCAATGATTCAGTCTCAACCGCGCGGGGACAGCATAGACGCGACGCTTGTCCAATACTGCACTACCGGGAGACGCAAAGTTCTCGGTGCGCTCATAACCGACGTAGTTTTCCGGAGACTTCAAGCTGCCCCAATCGGCGGCGGCTTCCGTGCCACGGGCATCGACCGAAACCAGTTCATGACCGATGCCGCCGATTCCGGCCTCGGCCAACAATTGTTGAATGATCCTTTCCGACTGTTCGTATTCACCCTCGCCGAAATGATGATGGCGAATGCGCCCCTGCGCATCGACGAAATAGAGGGCCGGCCAATATTCGTTCTTGAGAGCACGCCATATCGCATAGTCGTTGTCGATCGCGATTGGATAGTCGACCCGCATGTCCTTGGCGGCTCGGCGAACGTTATCGATGTTTTTCTCGAATGCGAACTCGGGAGCGTGCACACCGATTACCACCAAACCTTGATTCTTGTATTTCTCGGCCCATGCGCGGACATAGGGAAGTGAGCGTAGCCAATTGATGCAGGTATAGGTCCAGACGTCGATCAGGACAACTTTTCCGCGCAGGCCGGCCGCCGTCAATGGCGGCGAATTGAGCCACCTAGTCGCACCGCCAAGCGAAGGCAACTCACCTTCAATGGGTAGTCGAACCGCTGCGGGCATCACCTTCTGCACCACGCTTTTGTCTTGGGCTAAGGTCTCGATCGGAGCCCCGATTGCGCTGGCGAGCATCGCGGTGAGCAAGAGCTGGCTTGCTTTCATGATGAATGCCTTCCATAGGGTTGGAGGTGTCGGCAATGTCCGTATCCAACATTCAGGACGCCGGCATCGATCTGCTTCAGTGAAGCGAATGACGTGTTCGTCCCTAGCTTAATCGTGGTCGCATCTGCCGGCGTTATCTTGCGGAATTGTGCGTCCGCAGAACCGATCATGGCGAGCTCGACGGCAGCAAGGTCATGGCCGCAGTGCCCAAAAAGCGGCGGCGATCATGGTTGATTTCTTCGGACATATATTTTCTCTCCCATTGGATTCAAAGCAGTTGTGAAAAGACGGTTGCCATGCATCCGCGATGCGTCTCAATCCATCAGCGCAGCGATCTGAACGCCGCTCGGTATTCCAGGGACGGTAATTTGTTGGGTGAGCGACAACCTCAGAAAGTCTGTTCAATACTGAACGGATTCAAAAAGAATTGCCCCATGCTACTGAATCTATCGTTTTCTGTGGTGATCGCCGAGCATCCACTCGCATATTTGACGCGAGCAATGGAATTGTTCGCTGCCACCATCCTCACAGGCACTTTACTTCTCCGTCAAACCGGCGGCAACGACGTCGCTGTATTCGTCTGCTCGTTGTCTGTGGACTCCGCCAGCGTGCGCCAGGCGGCGAGTTCACCCGCCTCCACGGCGCCGTCGATGTCTTTCTTAACGAGATGCTAGCAGCGAGGAGAGCACGCGAAAGCTGTCTGGGTCGAGGACGACGGTCTTGCCCCAAAGTGGCTCGCCCTCCTTGAAGGCATGCGTGATTGCCGCCGCTACATCAAAGGTAAAGACCCCAAAACCTGCAAAACCTGACAACAATCGGCGAGATCAACCGAAAACGGAATCGATTGCAAGATCGCGCCGCACCATGTTCGAGTCAGTCCGGTCGAGCCAGCGACGCGATCGCAATCCGCCTCGATCAAGAGAGCAGCATGTTGTGCCGGTCCGAAGCGGCGATTTCGATTGACTGCTCACTGTTTCGGAGCTATAGCTCCGCCTGCGAAAAGTGTCGGTTAAAATTTCTTGTTCACGAAATCGGAGCACCTAAGGGAGGCGTCCCATGATCAAGGCTCGATACGGCGTTGGCGCCGTAATCCTCGGCATCTTCACGGCATCACCGTTTACACCCTCGCTGTTATCACAGGCGCCAGAGTTCAAGCCGGTTACCGAATCGGTGTTGACCAATCCCGATCCGGCGGACTGGCTGATGATCAATCGCACGTTCAACCAACACCGCTTCAGCCCACTCAATCAGATCAACAAGAACAACGTCGGGCAGCTCCGTATGGCCTGGACGCGCGGTCTGCCGGCTGGTACCCAGGAAACCACGCCAATCGTCTATCGCGGCATCATCTATATGTATGTGCCCGGCGCCTCTGTGCAGGCGGTCGACGGCACCAACGGCGACCTGATCTGGGAGTACCAGCGCGACTACCCCAAGGGCGTTAATCCGCAG
>DASXSW010000384.1:0-10999 GCA_036505755.1 Binatia bacterium
CATTCAATCCATAAAACCGGCGCGCATTGCCGCCGAGGACAGCTTCTTTATCCGCTTGCGTCAAGTCGCTGCGCGACAACAGTTCGTCGATCTCCCTGCGGCATTTCTCGGCGTTGAAGACTTCGTGGGGAAAATCGCTGCCGAATACAAACGCCTCGCGCCCCGCTTTCTGAACCGCGAAGCCGAGGCCGGCATCATCGACGTCGAAGCCGACGTACATTCTCCCTTCGCGAATTTGCCGCCTGAGATAATCGCTCGCCTTCTCGCCTTCCTTCGGGCCGCCGACCAATTCATTGTGAAGATCCACCTGCAAGTGAGTGGCGTGATAGGATCGGTCGAGCCGATCGATAAAGAACGGCACCCATGTCGAACCGCCCTCGAGAAAAGCGACGCGAACTTTCGGAAACTTGTCAAAGATGCCGTGCGCCATGATGCCGGCGGCTTGTATGGCGATGCCGAACGGATGACCAAGGGCGTGAACCGGATAGTAGGTGCTGAACCCATCCATGCCGAGGTGATGCAAAGAACCGACGTGCACCGCCAAGGCGCAGCCGAGCTTTTCCGCTTCCTGGTAGATCGGCCAGTACACTTTCGCGCCGAGGTGATCTTTGATTCCCTCGCCGTTCGACGGCAGCATGCCGCCGACCATCCCAAACTCGGTGACCGCGCGATGCAGTTCCGCCACTGCAGCCTCGACGTCCTGAATCGGCAGCAGCGCCATGCCTTTCAGCCGGGAGCTCTTGCTGGTGAACTTTTCGTAGAGCCAGGTGTTGTACGCTCGGCAAGCAGCTATGGCCCAATGCTCGGCGACAAACCGGCCGACGGCCAGGCCGAATGTCGGATAGAGCACGCTGCGCGATATACTCGTCTCGTCCAGAAACCGCACCCATTCCTCCGGCCCAGGGTTTTCCAAGCCGACGCGATTTCCGTCAGGACGCAGATAGTGAAAATGGAGATGATCGAGCACCGGAAAAATCTGCGACGAGCGATTCCCCGCCGGCATGTATTTGGCGATCGCTTCTTGATCCGCAATATCGTTCACATGACCATCGGCATCGATGATTTCCATGGCAACTCCTCAGAACATGAAACGCGAGCGGTCGAAAGGGTTCAAACCGGTCAAGTCGTTCAACCGCTGCGCTCAGTTCAAGCCGTTCAAAGGTCTCACAACCGTTCAAAGTTCAAGGTTCAAGAGTTCAACGACGGAACTAGGGGTTCAAACCGTTCAGGAGCAGCCGATAGCCGTCAGCATCGATGAAAAAAATTTTCTGTCGAACAGTTGCCCGGTCAGCTGGAAGACCGCTCCCGAATTTCAACGGATCTGAAAGATTTCCTTCCACGTTTTCTCGTACTTCGGAAACTCTCTCACGTCGTCGATGGTCAGCATGTAAGGTGTCGTAGGCCGGATTTTTTCCAGAGGTTCCACTTTGGGATGAGCCGGAGTTTCACCCGCTTGAGCATAAACCTTCTGTCCTTCTTCACTGACGGCCCAGCGAACCCAGAGTAGTGCGGCGTTGGGATGTGGGGCTCCCTTCATTACCATTACAGAGCCGCCGACTTCACCCACACCTTCCGTCATTAGCGGTTGAATCGGGGCGCCTTTTTTCATGCGCATAGGGAAATGGTGCGAGTAGCAAGTAAAACAAATAGCGCGCTGACCGGCCATAAGGAACTCGGTTAACTGCGAATGCCCCCGATGAAACTCCACTTGATTGGCGGCGATTTTTTTGAACAGATCGATCGCCTTTTCATCGTTATTGTATTTTCGTTTGGCAAATCCGACCAGCATTTGGTAATCGCGCGGCTCGCCCATGATGCTATCTTTCCATTTAGGGTTCGCGAGCTCCTCGTAGCTTTTTGGCTCCTCGCCTTTCTTGACCAGATTGGTGTTCCATGCGGCAATGTAGAATTGCGTATCCGTGGCGACCCAAAGGTCACCTTTCAACTGGGCCGGATACGCCGCTGCCTCGGGTATGACGACGTGCTCGACGATTTTCAGGTCCAGGATCTGCGGCAAATAGGTCAGCGCTCCGCTTATGACGTCGGCAATGACGCGTCCTCCCTTCTGCTCGGCGAGCACTCGCGCGATCAGCTTATCGCTCGTGGCGTCGATATGATCGACCATCACGCCGGGAAAGCGCTTCATGAACGCAGGCGGAATAACCGACATCGTCTGCGGGGATAACGGCGCATAAAGCGTAATCTTTCCTTCCTTTTTTGCCTTCTCATAAAGTTGATCGAGGGAATCCGCTGCGGCCGCGAAAACCTTACCGGCGGAAGCGCCGCAAATAATGAGAGCCAAGGCGATCGTCGACATAAAGGTTGCGGATCCGATCGAACTCGATAAATTTTTCTTTTGATTCATTTCGCTTCTCCTTGTTCTTCGTTGCATCGCTTGCTGACGCCTCCGTGAACCGGTCTCTGCAACTCCTCCATGTAGGAAAACACCGATGATGTCAAACCTCAGGTCAGGAACCGAGACGGTATCTCGACTTGTTTCCGGCTACAACGAAGAAGTTCAGGCACCGGCTTGGGGTCTGAAAAACACACTCGGGATCAAATCTTTTAGTTTTGACCATTTGGCCGTCGGACAAAAGTTTACGATTCCTCGAAGAATCGAGTCGTTTGACTTCATACGATGTGGCCCGCGTCACGCCGATTCCGTATTCACCATTAAATTACAGGGTCGGCTGCCGTTTAGATCATCAGAACGTAGCCGACCATAGGTCACGCTTGCATGGCTGAATCGACGAATACTCGATCGTCACTGAAGAAGAAGGCTGATTTACTGTCGCTTGTAGCCGTAGAGCCATTTAGAGGTAGTCTTTCCAACGTTGCGAGTGGTGTGGGCTGTGCCGGCGGGAATGAGCAGCTCTTCGCCTATCTGGAGACCATATTTTCGCCCATTCATCTCGAATTCTTGTTCGCCTTCGACGAGCATCACGAGTTCATCGGTATCGTGGACAAAGTCGTTCCAGACCCGCCCCGGCGGGTCGACCCAAAGGTCGCAAGAAAATCCGCGAGCGGCCCAACGCTTCCGAACTTCTGTTTCGTCCACGACTGTCATAAGAATCCGCTCTTTCGAATCATACTTCTTCCAGGATCGCTTCCGCGTCGATCGTGATCTCGACGATGTTGCCGACTACGAGACCTCCTCTGTCCAACGGCGCGTTCCAGCTCACGCCGAAGTCGTGGCGATCGATGGTCATGTCGCAGTGAAGCCGGCACGGGTTTTTGGGCCTTTGTTCACGCCGTCCTCCCACCACGGTGTTTGCCATTGACCCAGGTAGCGCACACGAAGCGAAACACTTCTAGTAATTCCCCTGATCGTCAAATCACCGCTAACCGAATCGGTTAGGCGTTGGGCAATATCATCGGCGCCCGATGCCGACGGCGGGACTTCTTCTGTGATGGCGCACGACGAGAATTCGCACGAGATCGCCAACGACACGAAACAAAAAATGGCAGCGAAAGCGCTGCAAAATTCACGCGCGGCGGAGGTTACGCTCGCGGATCGCGAAAGATTCCGGCCTGAAGATCGAGTTTCGACTCACATCATTGGTCCATAGTAATATTTCCAGAATTCGGGGTCGTCCGATGTCCAGGCAGGTCCGAAACCCTTTTCAAAGAATTTTCCCAATCTCGTGAATAGCCGCTTCCAGGTCGACTGTCCCTTCTCGACCGCATCCAAAACATCATTGATGTGCTCGGCGAGATTGGCGAGCTCTTCTTTCGGCAGATAGGATAACGCGCCGTTGAGAATTGATGCTTTGAGGGTTTGTGGATTCATCGCATGGGCAGTCAGCATCACGGTGGGAATGTGTTGGTTCACGGTTTGGGTCAGTAAAGCCATACCGTCCACGCCCATGATATCGAGAATCGCCAAATCGTATTTCAAATTTGCCGGTGTCCTCGACTCACCGGGGCTCAATCGTTCCATAGCCTCTTCGTAGCTTCTGGCGCAATCGACCGTGGCGCCGTCGAGCACATCGACAATCGTCTCTAAAATGTCCGGCTCGTCATCCACGGCCAAAATGCGAAGCCCCTGTATACGTGCACTGGTAGTTTTTTCCGCCATTTTATTTTCTCCCTTCAGGAATAAAGATAAATCAAATTCAAGAACGCGGGTCGAGGGGCGAACTCGGTGGATAGTTCATAACGCGCAAGTGGCCCGGAACCATGCCCGTGTCGCGTCTCCGGTAAATGAATCGATCCGCTCGAAAAACGAGCCTTTGTTTAATTCTTTTCATAACGGCTTGCAATACGCTGTAGCGCGGGGTTTGCTAAAACGCGCTGAAATCCGGCCGTCGCCGTTTGGGTGACAATAATCAGCTCTTTGGCGCCGGTCGATGATAGAAGACGCCGTAACTGGGAGATTTGTATTTGCTCCAGAAATCGGGATCCTCTAATTCCCATCCAGAACCAAAAGTTTGGTCGAAAACTTTTCCCAAGCGGCTAAACACCCGTTTCCAGGGCGACTGGTTTTGTTCGATCGCCTCGAGCACATCGTCGATATGTTCAGCTAGATTGGCAAGCTCTTCCTTGGGCAAGTAGGACAGCGCGCCGTCGACGATGGATGCTTTGAGGCTTTGCGGATTGAGCGCATGGGCGGTCAGCATCACGGTCGGAATGCCGCGTCCCACAGTTTGTTGGAGCAAGGCCATACCGTCGACGCCCATGATATCCAGAACGGCCAGATCATAGCGTGCACGAGTTCCACCGGCTTGCGCTTTGCTGTCGAGCTTTGCCAGCGCTTCCTCGTAGCTTTTGGCGCAATCGACCGTCGCGCCGTCGAGCACATCGACAATCGTTTCCAAAATATCCGGCTCGTCATCGACGGCCAAAATCCACAGCCCCGTTAGGCGCGAAATCGCATTACTTTCCGGCATCGGGTCTCCTCCTGTGCAACCGATTAGCTCGACTTGGTGGGCGCTTGGTCGCAGGGAATTCTAAATCGAAACGTCGCACCTTGACCTGGTACGCTGTCAAGAGAAATATCGCCGCCGAGCCGGCGTGCCAGGATCAGAGCCCCCGCTAATCCCAGGCCATGGCCTTCTCGCTCGAAACCATCATGGATGGGCAGCTGTTTGTAACGCTCAAAAACAGCCGCATGGTGCTCGGGTGGAATACCCGGACCGTCATCCTGCACCGAAACGATCAGGTCATCGCCTTCTCGGTCCTCAACAATCTGCAGCGATCGGCGGCGAAAATGCAATGCGTTCTGGATCAAATTACCGACGATCAAACCGAATTTGACCGGATCCTGAAAAATTCGCACCCCATCGAACCGCGGAGCCATTTTTATAGTTATTCCCGCTTGCGCAAGCACTGCCCGCTGAGCCTCGCCTGCGGTGGCTTCGCTCAGACGAGCGGCGAGTTGGGCATCGCTGCTTTCGACAGATTCGATCAATACTTTGAGCACAGCCTCGCCGACATCAAAAGAGGCCAACGAAAACTGCGCCGCTTCGGCCCGTCCGATTTCCAACAGTTGATTGACCAGTCTCCTGCCGCGCAGTGTCCCACGAAGGATGCGCTTTACCGCTTTTTCTTGCCGCTCAGTGAGTGGTCCCATTCGCCCGGCTTGTTCGATCAGGGTACGGGCCGCCGCCTCGATCAATGCGAGCGGCCCTTTCAGCTCGTGGACCAAAAGTTGTGTGTCCAGCGCGCGAAAGAAATCGTCCGAATCGGCCGCCGCTGGCGCAGGTTTTTCAGCCATAACTGCTCCGTGGTTTCGTCCTAACCGTCACGCGGCCTCAACAAGGCCGGCGGAAATTCGAGTGAAAATACGCTGCCGGCGCCAACCTTACTGGCGAAAGAAAGCTTGAAACCATAACGCTCCGAAAAAAGCTTGAGTCGTTGTAGGTCGAGGCCCTTGCCGCCGGCGCCGAAGTCGTAGGGTCGGCCCGACGAATAACGATCGGTGGTGCCCGCATGTATGAAACCATCGAATAGATGTTCTTGTAGCTCCGTGTCAATGCCGACGCCGGTGTCGCGAATATCGAGATTCACGTTCCCGCTCACTTCGCGTAACGTGAGGCTAATTGTTCCACCGTCGGCCGTGGCTTCGATCGCGTTGCGCAACAAGCCGCGAAAAGCTTTGAAGAGCAATGGCTCGGGAAGATACACGGCCGGAACTGCTTCAAGTGTCTGTTCCAAAGCGATTAGACGATGTTTGAAATCGGGGCGTAAGGCTTCCACTGCCTGCGGAATCCAGACATCCATCAGCAACGTCTCGGGCTTCTGATTGGCATCCTGAGCGTATATTTCAGCGATCCTCTGCGACAGCCGTTGCTGCAACCAAACCGGCGCGTTTTGCTCGTCGACGATGCTCTGGAGCAGGTCCTGGCAGCGCCGCAACCAATCCGTCAGCACGATTTCCTCAGTGAATTGTCTTTGCGCGGCAATGTCACAAGCCTCCAGCTGGAGCTCTACCAGTCTGCCGATGGCTCGCTGCAGTCGTTCGGCGATAATGTGAGTTCGCTGCGGGTCCTGTGTGGCGGCCAATTTTTGCAGTAATACGCAAGAGCCGGATATAACCGCCAGGGGTGTTTTCAACTCGTGCGAAAGGTGATCGATCATTTTGGTTTTGGCGTTGTTTTGACTTTCCAGAACTCGGTCCTTTTCGATATAGGCTTCGATAAGTTGAGCGCGCTCAAGGGCGACCGAGATATGGGCATTGAGCCCTCCGAGCAGAGATTCGTCTTCTTGATCAAATCCTGTGCGACCCTTTTTGTTCAGAACCTGAATGACGCCGATAAGTTCTTGATGACTACCGCTTAGGGGCATGCACAGAACCGAGCGGGTCCGAAAACCCGTTTGCTTATCAAAATCCTGGTTAAAACGCGGATCGGCATAAGCATCGGCTACGTTTGCGACAGTCCGCGTTCGAGCCACATCGCCGGCAATACCCACACCGATCCGAAAACGAATCTCCCCTATCTCGAGCTGGTCGGCCGTCTTACTCCACAACTCATCGCGCGCTTGGTCGTAGAGAAACAGCGTGGCACGTTCGGCATCGAGCACCTCGGCAGTTTTGCCGATGATCGTACTCAAGAGATCATCAAGTCGCAGCTGGTTTGCGAGCGCCTTGGCTACATCGAGCAGAATAGCTAATTTACGCGTCTGACTCGAAGTCTCCGGCTTCATAGCTATTTTTTACAGCCCTCAGCTTTGCAGAGGTCGCCTGGTGTAGTAAACATCAATTGCAGCTTTTGTGAGCCGGATTTATATATATACGGGCGAGCCACAACAAAAGTGGTTTCAGCGATACATGGACCGAATACTGACTGCTAACCATTTTCTATCTTTATCTCTCGTTTTAACAGTAATAGCGAGGCAAGGTTCTAGGTGAGCGATGAAAAAGCCGTTCCCGGGGAAAAGGGGACGCGAAGCATTTTTGCGTTGACGTTCAGCTCCGCTTTCTCGGCAAGTTTCGATACATCCCTGGGAAATGCTTTGGACATGCGCCGGCGATTCGTGAATGTTTGAATCGCCACAGAGCATTCGATAGAAGACATAGGCAAGCGCAAGTGCCAACGATGTTGGGATTACCGGGCACGGGCACGGTGGACAGCGTTCGGAAAAGAACAGTAGCTTCTCTCTTTTTGACCGCCTTTAAGGCACAGGAGGAACATGTCCACTCAACAAAAAGTATTGGATCTTATCTTTGGCAGATGGCGCAGCCAGATTTTGTATGCCGGCGTGAAATTAGGGATCTTCGACGCCCTTGGCGCCGGTCCCAAAACGGCAGCGGTCACCGCGCATGAATTGGGTCTCGATCCCGCTCTCGCTTATAGGCTCCTGAGGGGAAAAGCGCGGGGTCAGACTTTTATTTCTCGACAATCTTCACAGAACGCCCAGCGGCTCCATGCTCAAAGAGCGCCGTTCGAGCGGTAATTTAACGACGCGTTTGCGCGGCACAGGGTCTGTCTGCATGAAAATCCGGTTTACGCTCCCAATCTGACTCTGAGCGACATTCGCACCATCGATGGCTCCTTTGTAGAAGCTCATGCATCTGAAGTTATGGCACCATTAAGGAAGGCCGATTAGAGAAAGCGTGTTGCGACTCGGGCCAACTCGGAATAAAGCTCGTTCGTGATCTATGGCCAGCACTGATTTACCAGCTACACTGGTGCAACAAATCGCCGGCAACGTGCTCAGCGTTGCTGCTGCGGCGATTCCATTGGAGGTCGTTGAGCATACCAAGGCGCTGATCGTCGACTCCATCGGCTGCGCTTTGGCCGCGACCAAGGAGCCCGCATTTGCACGCGCGTCGCGCGTTCTTGCACAACTCGGAGGAAACCCGGACTGCACCGTGATCGGTTCATCGCGGCGCGTTAATCTACCGCAGGCCGTGTTGCTGAATGGAATTTTGATTCGCTCGCTGGACTTGAACGATGCCTACATGGGTCCCGGACAGATGGGACATCCGAGCGACAATATCGCGGTGGCGCTTTCCGTCGGCGAAAAGTTTCGCGCCTCTGGACTGAGCGTGATCGCCAGCGTAGCGCTCGGTTATGAGATTTACTGCCGCATGCAGGACATAATTCCAGCTCGCGGCACCTGGGATCACACGACCGCATCGGCATTGGCGGCGCCTTTGATCGCCGGCCGGTTGATGGGATTGAACGCGGAGCAGCTTGCCCATGCGGCCGCGCTGTCGGCCACGCATGGCAACACGCTCGCCGTCGTGCGCGCCGGGCAGCTGGCCAATTCCAAAGCGAACGCCAACGCAATGGTGGCATCCCAAGCGGTACTTTGTTCGTTGTTTGCCGCCGAGGGCATGACCGGTCCACTAGAGGTGATCGAACACCGGCGCGGGCTGAGCATTGGCATGCTCGCCGGGGCAAAATTAGATCTTCTCGCTCAACCGATCGGCGAACACTATAGAATCATGACCTCCGCTATCAAAGCCTATCCCTGTGTCGCCACGGCCCAGACCCTGGTCGCCGGCGTGCTGCAAGCGCGCGCCGGCATCGCCGATCCGGCGCGAGAAGTTCAGCGCATCGAAGTGGTGATGGCCGATATCCCGATCGTCAGCGCTCAAGTGGCGGACGAACAACGGCGCTACCCGGCAAGCCGCGAAAGCGCGGATCACAGCTTCTACTATCTTGCGGCAGCGGCTCTTTCGGACGGCGAAATTTCTGAAGCGCAATTTGCCCCTGGGCGCTGGCTGCAACCCGAAATGAGAGAAGCGATGGCGCGAGTCTCGGTCCGCACCGACGCGAGTTTGAACAAGCACACGCCCGGCAGTTACCCGACCGTGGTGAAACTGATTTTGCAAAGCGGCGAGAGCCGAGAAGTCGAGGTCATTTTTCCCAAAGGCCATCCCAACAATCGCATGTCGCCGGCCGAAGTCGAGGCCAAATTCCGCGCCTGCGCGCGTGGGAGAGTGCCGTCAGCACGCCAGGAGAAAGTCATCGGGAAAGCGCGCGAGTTAGAAAAACTCGCGTCCGTGGCCGAGCTGATGAACGATTTGGCGGAAGGCGAGACCGGCTTAAACCAGCCTTACATCACACTTTAGCCCGAGATGGCGACAGAAGATTATGTATCAAACGGTCGGTGAGCCGACCGACAAACCCTCTCCCTCTGGGAGAGGGCAAGGGTGAGGGTCATCCGAGCGTCAATGCGCCCTCACCTCTATCCTCTCCAGAGGGAGAGGATGTCATACCGGGCCAGCGTAGCTTGCGGGCAGAGGATCTTTTGAGTGAACATCTCACAATCTAAAGTGGGGATATCTTCATGAAACGTTGTGTCCCTTTAATTTTATTCTTTCTGACCACCTTGTTAGCTACTCCGGGCTTCTGCCAACAGCTAAGACCGGTCACCCTCGGATTAACCGGTAGAAGTCTCTCTACCTTGGTCTTTGAAATGAGCATTAGAAAGGGGCACTTCAAGCAACAGGGGCTGGACGTCAAGTTGATCACGATTCGCCAGAGCGACGTCATCATTAAGGCGATCATGGCCGGTGAATTGAACTTCATGAGTATTATTCCAACGGCGATCCTTGCCTCCGTTCGTGGCTTGCCGATTCGCACTATCGCGGTAAACCAAGATAACGCGCCCTACGTTCTCGTTGGCCGGCCGCAGATCAAAAGCATGAATGATTTGAAAGGTAAAAAAATTGCCGTGAGCTCATTGGGTGGTATGAGCACCCTGGTTGTCCGTGAAATCGTGGCGCGTAGCGGTCTCGATCCTGACCGAGACGTGACTTACCTCGCGGTTGGCGGAAGCGAGACGCGCAGCGGTGCCATGGCGGCCGGCTTTGTTGATGCGGCACTGATGACCATACCTTTGAACTACGCCCCTGAGCGGCAAGGTTATAATCGTCTGGCGTGGGGCCCGGATTATGTGCGCTATCCAATGAACGGAATCTCCGGGTCGCCCGACTATTTCGCCGCCAACCGCGATTTGGTACTGGCCGTTCTGCGCGGGATGGCCGGGGGAGTGCGAGACGTGAAGCAACGAAAATCTGAAATGATAACTTTCCTGAAAAGCTATCTCGATGTGCCGGAAGACGAAGCAGCCAAAAGTTACGAATTTCTGCTCAGCCACATGCCCGACAATATGATTGTCGATGACGCGGCGATCAGAAGTGCGATGGAATTTGCCGCCTCTGCGCTCAAGCTAAAGCCCGACGCCGTGCCTGATATTTCCAAGGTTCGTGATTGGTCGTATGCACGCGCCGCCACAAAATCGCTCGGCGCGCAGTGACCAGCGCGATTTATTGCGTATGAAAATTCGTGTTGCCTTCGTCATCGGTCAGTATCCGCCTGAGGAGCGCAAACTCCGAGAACAGGTGGCGCTGTCCTACGCTACGCCGGAAATCGAAATCGGCATTATCTCCACGCCGGCCTCGCCGTACATTCGCGGCATGAGCCCGACGGATATTCAGATGGCTGCGCCGTTGTTTATCGAAGCGTTTCGCGAAGCGGAACGCCAGGGTTATGACGCGGTAGTTCCGCTGGGCATGCTCGATCTCGGCATTGACGGCGGAAAG
>DASXSW010000385.1:0-7611 GCA_036505755.1 Binatia bacterium
TGTCGGTTTGCAGCGAACTCGGCAAAGGCTCGACGTTTACGGTCAGTTTGCCGATTGAGAAGCCTCCATAACTTCTGCCCAAAACCAATTCTCTCAAAAGATTCGCCGATCCTTCAACAAGTCGATCTATTGATTGCCCATGCGCAGACCGGGCTTTGTAATAGATCTCCTCGCAATTCGCTTTGTTTCAGCGTTTTGTGGCGTGATGTGAGGTACTTCGCTTGACAAGCGCTTCGATGCTTGAATAAGCTCGGGCAAACTTACCGAGGAGGTATCGAAACGTGGCAGCAACATTATGGAAAGATTACAAGACGGTCAAAGTAGAAAAGGAAGACGGCATCACCTGGTGTATTCTCAATCGTCCTGAAAAGCGAAACGCGATGAACCCCCAGCTGCACTATGACATGCTCGAGGCGCTTACCGAGCTGGAAGTCGATAAAGAAACGAAGGTGCTCGTTATCACCGGCGCGGGTCCGAGCTGGTGCGCCGGTCAGGATCTGCGCGAATACTTCCGTGGCACGGACGATAATCCGCTGGAGCGGCGCAAAGCGAGCTGGGCTTCGCAGGAGTGGCGCTGGCGCCGGCTTTTTTATTTCCCGAAGCCGACGATCGCGATGGTGAACGGTTTCTGCTTTGGCGGCGCATTCACGCCGCTCATCGCCTGTGACTTTGCCATCGCCGCGGAGGACGCGACCTTCGGTTTGAGTGAAGTCAACTGGGGAATTTTTCCCGGCGGCTTGGTGAGCCGTGTTGTCGCGGACGCGATGTGTTACCGCGACGCCATGTGGTACATCATGACCGGGGATCCGTTCGACGGCAAAAAAGCCGCGGAAATGAAGCTAATCAATTACGCGGTGCCGAAGGAAAAACTGCGCGAGGAGACAGTGAGTCTGGCGCAGAAGCTGATGAAAAAGAACCCGCAGGTTCTGCGCGCAGCCAAAGAGGTTTACAAATACTGCCGCACCATGGAGTACGCTCAGGCGGAAGATTACATGGGCGCTAAAGGAACTGCGCTTCGCCTCACCGATCCGGAAAAGGGCCGTGAGACGGGGATGGAACAGTTTCTCGATAAAAAGACCTACCGCCCGGGGTTGGGCGAGTACAATCGGAACGCGAAGTAGAAAAAGGCAGTTGTCAGTAATCGGTTATCAGTAGTCAGAAAGAACTTTGTACAGGAGTCAGGCTGTAGCGGATTAGCATGCTGAATCCTGGATGCCGGCTCCTGTATTCGTTTCTTTGGCGTAACAATGGATTTCAACCTGCCAGAAGAACTGCAAGTTCTTAAAGCGACGGTTCGCAAGTTTGTCGACCGTGAGCTGATCCCGCTCGAGCATGAGTGCCGCCCAGAGGGCGAGGACATGCCCGAGCAATACATCAAACCGTTGCAAGAAAAAGCCAAAGCTATCGGCCTTTGGCTGCTCGATGTACCGCAAGAATACGGCGGCGCCGGGCTCGATCTAATGAGCCGTTGTGTGATCATGGAGGAAGTGGCGCGCACGGTGGCGATACCGTTTCGTTACGCGCCGATCTTCGGACCGGAAGTCAGACCGGTGTTGTTCCACTGCAACGAGGAACAGAGAGAGCGTTTTCTTTTTCCGGTCATTCGCGGCGAGAAAAAGGTCTGCTTCGCGCAGACGGAACCGGACGCCGGCAGCGACCCGGCAGGGATGAAAACCCGCGCCGTGAAGGATGGTGATCACTGGATCATCAACGGCACCAAGCGGTTTATTACCGGAGCAAAAAACGCCGATTACGCGCAGGTCATCGCAGTCACCGATCCGGAAAAACGTGCCCGAGGGGGCGTGACCTGTTTCATCGTCGACATGAAAGCGCCCGGCGTGAAGCTGGAGCGTCTGTGGCCCACCATGATGGGTGACACGCCCGGACAGATTCTTTTCGAAAATGCGCGCGTGCCGGATGCAAACATCATCGGCGGAATCGGCCAGGGATTCGCCATCGCGCAAAGTTGGATTCAAGAAGGGCGCATCCGCGGCCATGGCGCGCGTCCGGTCGGCATCGCTTCCCGCGCCCTCGACATGATGATCGAATATTCCAAAATTCGCACGACCTTCGGCCGGCCGCTGTCCGATCGCCAGGCGATCCAGTTTATGATCGCCGACTCCGCAATGGAGCTGCACGCCTGTCGGCTGATGGTTTACGAATGCGCCTGGCGTCACGACCGCAGTGAAGACGTAAGGCAGCTTTCCTACATGACGAAAATCATGTGTGCCGAAATGGCGAGCCGGGTGGTCGATCGCTCGATTCAAGTGCACGGTGGCTTGGGGCTAATGCGCGAGCTGCCGCTCGAGTGGTGGTATCGCCAGGTGCGCAGCATCCGTATCACTGAAGGCACGCCGGAAGTTTTGCGCTGGCGGTTGGCCGAGCACATCATCAAGAATCATAGGTCCTGACGGAAGATAACAGTCGAGGATGGAAGGGTCGAGGATAGAGTATCGCGATTTTCGATCCTTCATCATCTATCCTCGGCGATGAGCATACTGCCAAAATAACCGACAAATGCCTGGTACCAACACACCAACGTCGCTCCTGTCCGGATACCGTGTCCTTGATCTTAGCTCATCGATGGGCGCGTTCTGCGGCAAGCTGTTGCGTGACCTGGGCATGGATGTGATCAAGGTCGAGCCACGCGAGGGCGATGCCACCCGGCGCGAAGCGCCTTTCGCTAAAGGCGACACGGACCGCGAAGGCAGCCTTCGTTTCGCCTATCTCAACGCCGGTAAACGTAGCATTACATTAGATATCGCCGCCGAAAACAGTCGAAAGCTTTTGCTCGACTTGGTGGCCCGTTCGGACATCGTACTGGAGGACTTCACGCCTGGGTATCTCTCCACACGCAATCTCGGCTACGAAGTTCTCTTGGAGCGACAGAACAAGCTGATCTTGGTTTCTCTCAGCGGCTTCGGCCAAGACGGACCCTATGCACAATTCAAAACGCCGGATATCGTCGGCAACGCCATGGGCGGCCTGCTCTATATCAGCGGCGATCCACAAATGACTCCGTGCAATCCGCCCGAGACGCAGTCGTATTATTACGCTAGCTTGTTTGCTTCGTATGGCGTGATGCTGGCGCTCTGGCAGCGCGAGATGCGCGGCATCGGCGCTTGGATCGACGCATCGATTCAAGCCAGCATGGCGCTGCATGAGCACGTGGCGTTTAACTATTCGGCCGAGGGCCGTGTCATGAAACGTGCCGGCAGTCAGCACCAGCACAACGCGCCGGCGAATCTGTTCCAATGCAAAAATGGTTGGATCGCGCTGTTCGTGACGCAGAATCACTGGCCGATCCTTCTCAAAGTATGGGAAGACCACGACCCGGCGCTCGACGATCCGAAGTGGATCAACAGTAACTTGCGGCGGCAAAATGCCGACTATATCAACGCGCAGGTCACTTCGTTCACGTCGCGGTTTCTCAAAGAAGACTTAGCTGAACTGATGCAGAAGAATGGCATCCCCGGTTTGCCGGTCAATTCGCCATCGGACTTCATAAAAGATCCACACATTCAGGCGCGCGAATTTTTTGGCATCGTGAAACATCCGGTGCTTGGAACCTTTGCGCAGCCCGGTTGTCCGTTCATGGTGGACGGAAAGCGCGACGCTCCTTCGCCGGCGCCGCTTTTGGGACAACATAATCGGGAGGTTTTTTGTGGCGAACTGAGCCTGAGTACAAGCGAACTGGCGGCGCTAGCGGCGGCGGGCGTCATTTGAAAAATTGCAGATTACAAATTTCAGATTCCAAATGGAAGTGGAATCTGTAATCTGGAATTTGGAATTGCAATCTGGAATTTGGAATGTGAGTAAGACGTGAGTAGCACCAACGATATTTTGAAGGGCGTTCGCATTCTCGCCTTTACGACCGGCTACGCGGGTCCCTATGCTGGCAGATTGCTCGCCAACTACGGCGCTGAGGTCATCAAGATCGAATCAAAGAAAGGCGGGCTCGATACTTTTCGCCACTACGGCCAGCACAAGGATATCGACGCCGCACCGCGTTTTATCGAGTGCAATCTTGGCGTGCGCTCGATGGCGATCAATCTCAAACATCCGACAGGCGCGCGGCTGATTCGCGAGCTTGCCGGAAAATCGGATGCGATCCTGCAGAATTTTCGTCCTAGGGTGCTGGACAAGCTCGGTTTGGGCGATGACGAGCTAAGAAAGGTTAGTCCAAAACTTGTCATTGTGAAACTTCCCGGCTTCGGTTCCGAGGGGCCGAAGAGCGGCTACGGCACCTGGGGGTTCAACCTCACGGCTTTCTCCGGCATGACCTATTTGTGGAATCATCCCGAGCAGGACCGTCCCATCGGTAGCCAGGGAGTTTATCCCGACCATCTTGGCTTTGTCATGGGACCGACGCTGATGGTCGCTGCGCTGCTCAACAGTCGGCGCACGGGCAAAGGAGTTACCATCGATCTGGCCCAGATCGAAGGGACAGCTTATACGCTTGGCACGACCTATCTTGAAACCTCGGTCAACGGTGACGATCCTCAACCAAAAGGCAACCATTACGCCGTGGCGGCGCCCCATGGCTGTTACCGCTGTCAAGGCGAAGACCGCTGGTGCGTGATCTCCGTGCGCGATGAAGATGAGTGGCGCGCGTTCTGTAACACGATTGGCAGAGCGGAGTTGGTTGGCGATCCGCGGTTCGGGAATTTACAATCGCGCTTGAAGCACCGAGCGGAGCTTGATGGAATCGTCGAGCAGTGGACCCAATCGCGGCCGGCGGAAGAAGTGATGACCACACTCCAAGCCGCCGCCGTGCCAGCCGGCGTCGTCCAGACCGGCGCCGATCTCCTCAACGACGTCCAACTGCGTCACCGAAATTACTTCGCATCGTTTGCCGATTCTCTCATCGGTCCATTCGAAATTCCGCGCAGCGGCCTTGTTTTTCGCGGCATGGCGGAAGGCGCCTTGCGTTTACCTAACCGATTCGGTGCCGACAATGAGCAGATTCTCGGCGAGCTACTCGGGTATGACCAAGCAACCATCGAGCAGTGGCGCCGGGAAGAGATTCTCACGTAACTGTCGATAATCAGCTCAGCCATGCTGTGCCGGAGGGAAACCGCATGACGGCGTCGACATCGTCCATCGTACTCCTCTCGATAGTTCTTTGGTTGCCCTCGATTGTCATCGCGCAAGAAAGAGTGAGGCTTCGAGTCAGCTCTGCCACCAAGACTCTCGGCTACGGTCCGCTTTGGATCGCCTCGAAAATGGGTTTCTTCGAAAAGCAGGGGCTCGATGTTGATCTGGTGGTTATACGCGCATCCGACGTGGGCATTCAGGCCCTCGCCGGCTGGTCATTGGAAATTGCCGGTAGCGCGTCGGACGCGCCGATTGCGGCGATAGAAAAAGGGCTCGATCTGGTCATCGTCAGCGGTATTATCAACGGTCTCACGCAGTCCGTCATGGCGGCGAAGAGATTTAAGACCTACAACGATCTGCGCGGCGCAACGTTCGGCGCCATCAGTCTTACATCCGGCGTGACCTTCGCGCTCCGTCAAGTTCTCAAAGTCAAAGGGCTGGAGTATCCGCGCGATTACAAACTGCTCGTCATCGGTGGAACTCCGCAGACGTATGCCGCGCTTACCGCCGGGTCGATCGACGCGGCGGCGCTGTCACTGCCGGTCAATTACGCCGCCGAGGAACAGGGTTTCAATGAGATTGGTAGATTCGTGGACGTTATTCCCAATTACCAGTTGGCCGCTCTATCGACAAAACGATCGTGGGCGGAAAAAAATCGCCCCGTTCTTGTGCGTGTCATGAGAGCGATGGCGCAAACCATGCATTGGATCCATCAGAATAAAGAGCCCGCTGTGGATTACTTAGCCAGGGAGATGAATCTAAAACGCGAGCACGCGCGCCGCGGCTGGGAATTCTACACCAGCACCCGCATGTGGCATCCGGACGGCGATCTCAATGTCGATGGACTGCAAATCGTCACCCAGATCTACTGGGAGCAAACCCAGTCAAAGGGACCCGTGCCGAGCGCGGCGAAGTACATCGACCAAAGTTATCTGCGCGAGGCGTTGAAGGATTTAGCGAAACGATGAGAATTCGGTTACGCCGAAAAAGAGTGATTAGCTTCGGCGCGCTTTTGACATTCCTACTTCTCTGTCTCGGCTGCCCTCCGGCGATCCACGCGAACACTCATGAATTCTATAACGGCAAAACCATTCGGCTCATCGTCGGTTATGCGCCGGGCGGCGGTTATGATTTCTATGCCCGCACGATTGCGCGGCATATGGGTAAACATATTGCAGGGAATCCAACTTTTGTCGTGGAGAACATGCCGGGCGCGGGCAGCTTAGTCTCAGCCAATCATCTGTATAAAATCGCCAAGCCCGATGGCCTCACGATCGGACACTTCAATGGCAACTTATTCCAGCTGCAAGCGATGGGACAGAAGGAGATAGATTTCAATGCCGCAAGGTTTGAATACGTCGGCGCCGTGGCCAGGGTCGAAATCGCCTGCGGCCTTTCCAAGGCGAGCGGCATTGACAGCGCGGACAAATGGCTGGCCTCGAAGGTTGCGCCGCGAATGGGCGCCACTGCGCCGGGGACAGGTGCCTACGATACGTCTCGGCTGCTAAACTCAACTCTCGGTTTCCCGCTGCAGTTGGTGCTGGGCTACAAGAGTACGGGCGAAATGCGCGTGGCGGTGGAAAGGGGAGAGCTCCACGGGGTTTGCACGGGGTGGGAAAGTTTGCGTTCGCTATGGAAAAATTTCATCGAGAGCGGGGAACTGGTGATTGTCCTGCAAGCGCTGCCGAAACCCCATATGGAACTGCCAAAGGTTCCGCTAGCGATCAATTTTGCCAAGACCGAGGAGGCGCGCCAGTTGATTCAGATCGGCGTCCATGACGTGAGCGCGGCGAGCAGGCCGTTTATGCTTTCTCCCGGCACGCCGAAGGACCGCGTACAGCTCCTGCGCAAGGCGTTCACCGCGACGATGAGCGATCCATCATTTCTCGCCGATGCCGAGCGCGCCAGCCTGGACATCGCGCCGCTCACCGGAGAGGAGCTGCAGAAGACCGTTCATGGATTGCTCAAGACAAGTCCGGCCATGCTGGCGAAGCTGAAACAGATCCTCGCGCCGCAATAAGAAAAAAGGTAGGGGCACCGCATGCTGTGCCCCTACGATCGCATTGGTTGCCTACGCTCTCTTGAATAATTTCCCCTGCGACCTTATAACTCAGCGATCATGAGGAGTTAAATCTTCGACGAGTGACAAACCCGCCCATAACTCTCAAAACCGAACGTCTACGACTGAGAAAAGTAAAACCGGCAGATGCTGAGGCGATCTTTCGCGAGTACGCGCAGGATCCCGAAGTCACCAAGTACGTTAGCTGGCACGCTCACAAAGACATCGAGGAGACGCGTGAGTATGTGCGCATGTGCTTGCTCGCGTGGGACGTCGGCAAGGCGTTTCACTGGGTCATCGAACGACTGGAAGATAAGCAGGTCATCGGCATGATGATCGCGAGAGTTGCCGGTGAAAAATGGGAACTGGGCTACGTCTTGGCGCGCGCCTACTGGGGACGAGGGTACATGACCGAGGCCGTTAAAGGAATTATCGCCTGGGCGCTACGGCAAAAA
>DASXSW010000386.1:0-15546 GCA_036505755.1 Binatia bacterium
CCGATCCTGATCGCCCAAATGGCGGGGCAACAAGCCCAGGAAGGGTTGGGTAGTTTTCTCGCGTTCTTGGCCGTTTTGAGCATCAATCTGGGTGTGCTCAATTTGCTGCCCGTGCCCGTGCTCGATGGCGGCCATTTGCTATTTTTCCTGGTCGAAGCGGTAATTCGAAAACCAGTGGCGGTGAAGTATCGTGAAGTGGCCCAGCAAGTGGGTATTTGTCTGCTCGCGCTTCTCATGGTCTATGCGTTTTATAACGACATCGTGAGATTTTTTGAAAAACAGGTTGGAGGATGAGAATCCTTGGGATCGACACGGCAACAGCGGCTGCGAGCGTCGCCCTTATTGAAAATGGTAAATTGGTCGCAGAAGAAATCCAAAGCAAAACCGGTAAATCGTCGGATGGGGAGATGGCCCAGCGACGCGGCAATCATGCGGAGATTGTCCTTCCGCTCATCCAATCGCTTCTAGGCAAAACACGTACGACTGCGGCGGATTTGTCCGGCATCGCTATATCGATCGGTCCAGGTTCCTTTACTGGACTGCGCATCGGTCTCGCGACTGCGAAGGGTATCGCGTACGAATGCGGTCTGCCGCTTGTCGGTGTGTCGACATTGCAGGCCAATGCGGCGCGAGTCACAGGCTTCGACGGAATCATCTGTTCTTTGCTCGACGCGCGCAAGAACGAAGTATACTTCGCTCTCTTTCGGCGCAACGGTGCGGATTTTGAGCGACTTACCGAAGATGCGATGACTTCGATTGACAGCGCATTGGATCAAGTCCGGAACTGCGCATCCGATTCCTCTTTGCGCTTTATTGGCGACGGTGCGAGAGCTTACGAGAATATCCTCACGCGCGATTTCGGGGGATTCACGAAGATAAATGACGGTTGTTCCTCGGTGGCCGCACAAGTGGCCGGCCTCGCAGAGGGGAGATTCCACGCCAAAACGACCGACGATTTAGCCATGTTGCTGCCGGTTTATTTGCGCCCATCTGAGGCCGAAACCAAGCGCCGCCAATGTGCTCTAACTTGTTGAAAGTATATGTAGAAAGCCACGTTGACAAAGAAAACCTCGTAAGTTAGATTGAGGTCCGCCGAAAAATTTTAAGTTGCAAAAAGGAGGCTGCCGTATGGAGATGAAAGAAGAGCAGGCGATTGTCTCCCTTCTGGACAGGGATCCGGAGCTTAAAAAGTTTTACGAAGAACATCGGGAGCTCGAGAAAAAGCTCGCCGAATATCAGCACAAACACCATCTCACGCCGGATGAAGAGGTGGAGATGAAGAAGATTCAAAAACTGAAACTCGTTGGCAAAGACCGCATGATGGAGATCCTGGGAAGACATCGGCAGAACGGCGGGGTTCAGTAGGGAGCCGACGGAATGAAGATGACTGGAGCCGAAATATTTTGTGAGTCGCTGAGACGCGAGGGAGTCAAAACTGTTTTTGGCTTGCCCGGTGGTGTGGTGCTAAAAATTTTCGATGTGCTTTGCCAGCAGAAGGACCTCGATTTGGTACTCACGCGCCATGAGCAGGGCGCTGCGCACATGGCCGAGGGTTATGCCAAGGCCACAGGAAAAGCCGGCGTTGTATTGGTGACCTCGGGGCCCGGCATGACTAACATCGTCACGGGTCTGGCCGACGCTTACATGGACTCGGTTCCGCTTGTGGCATTCACCGGCCAGGTGTCCACTGATCTCATCGGCAATGACGCCTTTCAGGAGGCCGATAACGTCGGTATCAGTCGCCCGTGCACGAAGCACAATGTGCTCGTGAAAGATGTGAACGACCTAGCGCAGACGATCAAAGAAGCTTTTTACATTGCCACCAGCGGTAGGCCGGGACCAGTTTTAGTCGATATTCCGAAGGACGTGAGCATCGCGAAGGCCGAATTTAAATACCCGGACAAAGTCAACTTGCGCGGTTACAATCCCACGGTTAACGGAAACAAAAACCAGGTTAAGCAAGCCGCTGAAGAGATCATGAAGGCGAAAAAGCCGATGATCTACGTCGGTGGCGGGGCGGTGTTCGCTGACGCGGCCGATGAAATTCGGGAGCTGGCGGAACTCACCCAAATCCCTGTTACGATGACGCTCATGGGGTTGGGAAGTTTCCCCGGCACGCATCCGCTATCGCTCGGCATGCTCGGCATGCATGGCGGATATTGGACCAACATGGGGATGCATCATGCCGATCTGCTGATTGCTGTGGGCGCGCGTTTCGATGACCGCGTTACGGGTAAGCTTTCGGAATTTTGCCCGGAAGCGCGCGTCATTCATATCGACATCGATCCGACGTCGATCAAGAAAACCTTCCATGCGCATATTCCGATCGTTGGCGATGTGAAGGCGGTCCTGCGCCAACTGAATGTCATACTACGTTCGATGGATGGGAATCCGGCGCAGGTCAAAGCGCTGAGAGCGCCTTGGATCAAGCAAATCGATGAATGGAAGAAGACCCATCCGCTGACTTATAAGCAGGACGACAAGATCATCAAACCGCAATTCGTTATCGAAAAGCTCTACGAGTTCACCAAACATAATGCTATCGTCGCCACCGATGTTGGCCAGCACCAGATGTTTGCGGCGCAGTACTTTAAAGGGAGCAAGCCGCGCACCTGGTTAACCTCGGGAGGCCTGGGTACGATGGGCTTTGGTTTTCCTGCGGCGATTGGCGCGCAGATCGCATTTCCCGATCGCCTCGTGCTGTGTATCACCAGTGAAGGCAGCTTCCAGATGAACTTACAGGAACTGGTCGTCGCCGCCGAACGTAAATTGCCGGTGAAAATCATCGTGCTCAATAATGGGGTTCACGGCATGGTGCGGCAGTGGCAGGATCTCTTCTACGAAGGCCGCTACTCGGCGAGCATTTTGGGGAAGCTGCCGGATTTCGTGAAATTGGCGGATGCCTACGGCATCGCCGGCTTGCGCGCGCTCAAGCCCAGTGAAGTGGAGCCGGTGCTAAAGGAAGGCCTAAAGCACAAAGGTCCGGTTTTGATCGATGTCCATACCGATCCCTACGAAAACTGTTACCCGATGATTCCCGCCGGTGGTGCGCACCATGAGATGATGCTCGAGGATCCGCCCGAGCTTAAGCTCGCGAGAAAAGGCGGAGGACACAAGAGAAAGGTGGATGAGGGGGAGGGCGTTCTTCCTGCCTGATTTTTTTCGCGGATGGAACATATCATATCGGTTCTCGTTGAGAATAAATTCGGCGTCCTAGCCAGGGTTGCAGGTCTTTTCAGCGCTAGAGGTTATAATATAGAAAGTTTGTCGGTTGCGCCGACGTTGGATCCGACGACGTCGATGATCACCATCGTCACCGCGGGCGATGACCCGATTATCGAACAGATCATGAAGCAACTCAATAAAGTCGTCGAGGTGCTCAAGGTTGTCGATCTAACCGAAACCCATTTTCTCGATCGGGAAACCGCGCTGATCAAAGTCCACACTAAACCCGAGCACCGCGACGAGGCGATACGTCTGGCGGATATATTCCGCGCCAAGATCGTCGACTCCTCGCCGAACACCTACACGATTGAGATCACCGGCGACATCGAAAAAGTCGAAGCAATGATTCACATGCTCAAGCCACTCGGTATTAAGGAATTGATTCGCACCGGCCGGATCGCGATCTCGCGCGAAACCACCCACACAGGCTCGCCGCGGCGCGAGCCGGCACTGCTGAAAACCTAGCGTCGCCGAGCGTGGATCAGGGTTCGATGATTCATGTGGGTATTTCACCTAGTTCATTTCTTTCTCAGAAATGCCAGCAACCGCATCGGTTCCACGGCTGGTCGAAATTGCCCGGACAGTTTGTTGAACAAATACAAACGGGCGTGGCTCACGAATCAAATCGATCGTTGCTGGTCGAACGCGGGCTTGAAGCTGTTTCCTCGCCTTTTGCTTTCAGCATCGCGGTGGCGGAAATTTACTTTTTGTCTTCTTTCATCTTGTCCACGGCTTCGGACACGCTTTCTTTAGCTTTTTGACCGGCCTCTTTCAGCGCCTCGCCGGCCTTTTCCGTGGCTTGATCGATTGCTTTCCCCAACTTTGCCCCAACCTTCTCTGCGGGTCCTTTGGCATTCGGTTCCGATTTGCCGCAAGCTCCAGCCGATAAAAGTAACGCGAGCGCGACCGCTCCCAAGGAAATGTTCGTAAGCTGTTTCATGGCGTTTTAACCTCCTCCTCGTTTTGACACCATACCTTACCTGATAACAGGCGGTGGCTGGGATTCAAGAAAATGGCGTTATCCCGCGAAGCGTGGCGTGTCGTCCTTGAATATTGTCATTGCAAGCTGGTATGTGAAAGCATCATAGGAGACGTCAGTATGCGAGCGCTTTCGGCGTTGGGAGTGGGTGTGATTGTAATCACTGGATGCGCCAGTCAACGCCCGGTGTTGTATCCGAACGAACATATCCGACGCGTCGGTAGCATCGTTGCCGATCGTGATATCGATGATTGTATACGACGAGCCGAAGAATCCAGGTCAGCGGGCGATGCAAAGGCGGCTGGCGAAGCAGGAACGGGTGCATCCGCTAGGGTGCCCAGTAGTCCAGCGGCAACGATATCCGGCCTGTTCGGCAAGCCTGAACTATCTTCGATTCAAAAAGTTTTTGTCAACAAATGCTTGCGTGACAAAGGTTACGATCCCATCGGTTGGAACTAACTTTTAGATCAGCGCGAGCGGACGCGCCGAATATCGATGGTGGCCGAGCAATAGTCTTTGTCTTACGGCTACTTGCCGTTGACTTGCCACTGCCCAATCGGCATAGTAAAGTTTCTTGAGGCCAAGGAGAAATCTGATGCAGGTGTACTACGATCGTGACGCCGATCTGAGCGTTCTAAAAGGTAAGAAAGTCGCTGTGCTTGGATATGGCAGTCAAGGGCACGCCCATGCAAACAATTTACGGGATTCAGGAATTGAAGTAGTCGTCGGCCTGAGGCGCAGTAGTAATTCGTGGCAGAAGGCAGAAAACGCCGGACTCAAAGTTGCTGAAACAGCAGATGCGGCAGCAGCAGCCGATATTGTAATGACTTTACTGCCCGACGAGCTGCAAGGCGATGCATACGAAGAGGAAATTAAACCGGGTTTAAAGAAAGGTAACTATCTAGCGTTTGGTCACGGCTTTAACATTCATTTCAAACGCATCGTGCCGCCGGAAGGCGTGAATGTATTTATGGTCGCACCAAAAGGGCCGGGACATCTCGTGCGGACCGAATATCAAAAGGGACGCGGCGTGCCATGTCTGTTGGCAGTTCACCAGGATCCGTCGGGAGACACGACAAAAGTCGGCCTTGCCTACGCCAGCGCGATTGGGGGAGCGAGAGCGGCAGTGATTGAAACCACATTTAAGGACGAAACCGAAACGGATCTATTCGGCGAGCAATCGGTCTTGTGCGGCGGTTTGTGCGCTCTGATCCAAGCCGGTTACGAAACGTTGGTCAATGCCGGTTATCCACCGGAGATGGCCTATTTCGAGTGTGTGCATGAAGTGAAGCTGATTGTGGATTTGATCTATGAGGGCGGCTTGACCAACATGCGTTATTCGATCAGCAACACCGCGGAGTACGGCGATTTAACTCGCGGCAAAAGAGTCATCGGACCGGAAGTACGTCAAGCGATGGAACAGATTCTCAAAGACATTCAGTCGGGAAAGTTCGCCGAAGAGTGGATCAATGAATACAAATGCGGCATGCCCCACTTTACGGAGCTGCGCAAGGAAGCATCGAATCATCCGCTGGAAAAAGTCGGCGAGGGGCTGCGCGCCATGATGCCGTGGTTGGCGCAGAATCGCTTGGTCGATAAGAGTAGAAACTAAGCATCGATTTTTTTGTTCGCTGCGAGCCAAGACTGTGGAATCGGATGAGCATCGCCAAGGAAGGTTATCCACTCATCCTTACCGCTACGGCTCTGGCGATCCTTGCATTTCTGACCGGCTGGCAAGTAGTCGGAATTGTCCTAGGTCTGGCCACGCTGGCGGTCGCGGCTTTCTTTCGCGATCCAGAGCGCAATGTTCCGACGGGGGACGGATTGATCGTGTCTCCTGCCGACGGTAGGATCGTGAGTATCGCCGAAGTCCAAGGCGATTCGGCGTTTGGCGATGCGGTAATGCGAGTGAGCATCTTTCTCTCGCCATTCGATGTGCATATTAACCGGATGCCGGTGGCTGGAAGGATTGACGACGTACGCTATGAAGCGGGAAAATTTCTCGCGGCGTACAAGGAAGAAGCATCGCACCGCAATGAACGGAACTCTCTCAAGATCGTCGACAACGACGGTCGGTCGTTGGGAGTCGTCCAGATCGCCGGTGTAGTGGCGCGCCGGATCGTGTGCCGCGTAAAACCTGGCGATCGATTGGCGCGAGGTGATCGATTGGGTTTAATCATGTTTGGTTCGAGAACCGATACGTATCTGCCGAGAGGATGCCACATCAAAGTGGTAGAAGGGCAAAAGGTCAAAGGTGGAGAAACGATATTGGGGAGTTTTGTATGAGCGCGATGAGTGGCCAAGAACCCGAACAGTTTGCCGAGAACGGTAAGGTTCGACTCCTGCGGCGTCGCAGCAAACCGCGTGTTCCGCTCCGGCATCGCATGCCCGCGGAGAAGCTCAGACGGGGAGTCTACCTGATTCCCAGCTTGTTTACCGCAGGCAATTTAATGTGTGGATTTTTCTCGATCATAGCGACCTTCAACGGCGAATTCATTGACGCGGCGCTGTTCATTGTTCTGGCAAACATTCTCGACGGGATCGATGGCTACGCGGCCAGACTGACCAAGACCGCGAGCCGGTTCGGCGTGGAATTCGATTCCTTGGCGGATGTGGTTTCGTTCGGTGTCGCGCCGGCGGTATTGGTTTATCTATGGGCGCTGGTGCCCTGGCAGACTTGGGGATGGTTGGCGGCTTGCACCTACGTGGTTTGCGGCGCGCTTAGATTGTCCCGCTTCAACGTGCAAGCGCAGGGCGTGTCGAAAAGTCATTTTGTCGGTTTGCCTATCCCTGCCGCGGCGCAAATGATTACCTCAACGGTAATTCTGTATTACTATCTCGGCGGGGAGGGATCGCCCACCCGGCATGTGACGTTGTTGCTGGTTATTTATGGGTTGGCCGCTTTGATGGTGAGCAGCGTTCCCTACTTCAGCCTAAAAAATAACGATATCAAAAGACGTCATCCTATCTGGATGTTGGTTTCTGGAATTATTTTGATTACACTATTCATCGCCGAACGGCATCTTATGTTCTTCACGGTTGTCTTACTGTACACGTTATCCGGGCCTCTGTTATGGTGCTTGACGACCTATAAGCGGGAGAGGAGACGGGAGCCGGCGCAAGCGTCGCCGTGAGATCCTGGCTCTAGTCGAAGATATAGCGATACTCCCGTTGGCCATTGCCGCGGGAGTTTTCGTTTCTGGGAGAGGCCAAGGGATCAATCAAAGAGGAGATTTCATAATGGAACAGGGATCCGCCGATAACGTAGTACAAATTTTCGATACCACGCTCCGGGATGGCGAACAGTCGCCCGGCGCGAGCATGACCGTTGAACAGAAAGTCGTCATTGCCCGCCAATTGGAGAAGCTCGGCGTCGATGTGATCGAAGCGGGATTTGCCGCCTCTTCGGACGGCGACTTCGACTCGGTACGCCGAGTATGTAAGGAGGTCAGCCGGCCGAGAGTCGTCAGTCTCGCACGTGCCCAGGAAGGGGACATCAACCGGGCCTTGAAAGCGGTGGAAGACGCCAAAAACCCTGGCATCCACACCTTCATCGCCACGTCTGATATCCACTTGAAACACAAGTTGAGAATGACGCGGGAGCAAGTTGTCGAAGCCGCCGTGAAGGCTGTGAGCCATGCTAAGAAGTTCACGGATTATGTCGAGTTCTCGGCTGAGGATGCGTCGCGCAGCGATCCTGATTTTTTGATGCAGGTGTTCCGCGAAGTGATCCGCGCCGGAGCCAAAGTGATCAATGTGCCGGATACAACTGGCTACGCGATTCCATCGGAATTTGGCGCCTTGATCGCCAATTTGATCGAGCGAACCGCGGGCGGCGACCGGGTCATCTGGAGCGCCCATTGCCACAACGATTTGGGCTTGGCCGTGGCCAACTCCTTGGCTGCAGTGCACAACGGCGCCCGACAAATCGAATGCACCATCAACGGCATCGGCGAGCGCGCCGGCAATACCTCATTGGAAGAAGTGGTGATGGCGCTGCGCACGCGTAAAAACTATCTCGACCTCGATACCAACATCGCGAGCGAACAGCTCTATCCGACTTCCCGCTTGGTTTCGCAGGTCACCGGCATCGCGATTCCGATCAATAAACCGGTGGTCGGCGATAATGCCTTTGCGCACGAGGCCGGTATCCATCAAGACGGGGTGCTCAAGTACAAGCAGACTTACGAGATTATGACGCCGGAATCGATCGGTATCCCGGGTAACCGGCTGGTCATGGGCAAACACTCCGGACGGCACGCTTTCGACGAGCGGTTGAAGCACTTGGGATTTAGCCTGAACAAGGAAGACATGAACCGCGCGTTTTTGCGTTTCAAGGAACTCGCCGACAAGAAAAAGAACGTTTATGACGAAGATATCGAAGCGATTGTCGCGAAAGAAATCCTCAGGGTTCCAGGTCGGCCAGATAAGTTTGAGCTTTTGTATCTGAACGTAAATTCAAGCTCCGACGGAGTACCCGCAGCAACGATCAAAATGCGTGTCGACGGCGAGCAGAAAATGGATTATGCCTCCGGTGATGGCATCGTCGATGCTTGTTATAAGGTCATCACGAAAATCACCAGCTCGCAATCCCAGTTGGTGCGTTATTCCGTCAACGCGATCACCGGCGGGACCGACGCGCAGGGAGAAGTCTCTTGCTTGATCGAAGATGACGGCATCCGCGTATCCGGGCAGGGTTCGCACACAGACATCATCATGGCAAGCGCCCTGGCTTACATCAATGCGCTCAACAAATTGGCAGGCAGAAAACACTATCGGCAGGTGGTGGAGAAAGAGGGGCCATGAATTGCAAAATTGCGGTCTTGCCAGGCGATGGCATCGGATCGGAGGTGATGAGCGAAGGCACTGCGGTTCTCAAACAGCTGGCTCAGCTCTACGGATTCAGCCTCGAGCTGGAACCGGGAATCGTTGGCGGCGCATCGATTGATGCCCATGGTAAACCGCTGACTGATTCGGTTCTGCAGCTGGCGAAGGACAGCGACGCTATCTTGCTCGGTGCCATGGGTGGCCCAAAATGGGACGGGCTCGACTATGCAGTCCGTCCGGAGCGAGCGTTGTTGGCCTTGCGCCAAGAGCTTGGCTTATTCGCCAATCTTCGGCCCGTGAAATTGTTTTCCGCGTTAGCCTCCGCATCCACGCTCAAGCGCGAGGTCGTTGAAGGGACGGATCTCTTGGTCGTTCGAGAGCTGATAGGCGGGATCTACTTCGGCGAACCCAAGGGCGTTACAAAACTTCCAGACGGTACAGAGCGCGGTGTGAATACAGAAGTCTACACCACGCCGGAGATCGAGCGCATCGCTCACGTAGCATTTCAAGCTGCGCTCAAACGCCGTAAAAAAGTGACCTCGGTCGACAAGGCAAATGTTTTGGAAGTGACCGAGCTTTGGCGGAAAGTGGTAACGCGAATTCACAAGGATGAAGGCTACGCAGGTGTCCAGCTCGAGCACGTGCTCGTCGACAACTGCGCCATGCAATTGATTCGCAATCCGAAGCAATTCGATGTGGTTGTCACGACGAACATGTTTGGCGATATCTTGAGCGATGAAGCGGCGATGCTCACGGGTTCAATCGGTATGCTGCCGTCCGCCAGTTTAGGCGGCAAGGTCGGCATGTATGAACCGGTCCACGGCACCGCGCCGGATATAGCGGGACAAGATAAAGCGAATCCATTGGCGACGATCTTGAGCGTTGCCATGATGCTGCGTCACTCTTTCGAACAAGGTGCGGCGGCAGAGCGGATTGAGTGGGCCGTCGAAGATGTGTTGAATGAGGGATATCGCACGGCGGACATTCAAGAGCCGGGCTGCAAGTTGGTCGGCTGCAGGCAAATGGGGCAGCTTGTCCGCGAGAGAATTGAAAAAGCAAAGGAACAATAGGTTGTGAAGAAAGAACAGTATAATGTCGCGGTCGTTGGCGCCACCGGCGCCGTCGGCGAACAGATGCGCGAAGTTTTGGAAGAGCGTCACTTTCCCGTCGGCGAGTTACGTCTATTGGCTTCAGAGAGATCCGCTGGGCAATTCCTGCCGTTCCAGAACAAACAGATTCGCGTTGAAATTCTTAACGAGGACTCATTCGCGGATATCGATATCGGTTTGTTCTCTGCGGGCGGAGCCGTCAGCGCGAAGTACGCACCGATCGCGGTCGGAGCCGGGGTAGTCGTGGTGGACAATACGTCATTTTTTAGAATGGAACCGGATATTCCGCTGGTCGTGCCGGAAGTCAATGCCAAGGAAATCGGCAATTACAAGAATCGCGGAATCATCGCCAACCCGAATTGCTCAACCATTCAAATGGTGGTTGCCTTAAAGCCGCTCCATGATGCCGCACGCATCAAGCGAATCGTCGTGTCGACATATCAGTCCGTATCAGGGGCGGGGCGAAAGGCGATGGAGGAATTAAGTCAGCAAGTCGCAGCTCTATTCAACGGCAAGGAGATCGAAAAGGAAAAGTTTCCGCATCAGATCGCGTTCAACTGTATTCCGCATATCGACGCTTTCATGGACGGCGGCTACACCAAAGAAGAGTGGAAACTGATCAATGAGACGCGGAAGATTCTCAACGAACCCTTGCTGCCAATTACCGCGACGACAGTCCGAGTCCCGGTTTTTTGTAGCCATTCGGAGTCCGTCAACGTCGAAACGGAGCGGAAACTCACCGCGACACAGGCCAAAGCACTGCTGCGCGAGGCGCCCGGAATAGTCGTCGCTGACGAACCGCAAGCCGACGTCTATCCGATGGCGATCGACGCCGTAGGAAAGGACGCGACCTATGTGGGCAGGATCCGCGACGACGACTCGGTCGCCAACGGCCTCAATCTCTGGGTCGTGGCCGACAACCTGCGCAAAGGCGCAGCGCTCAATGCCGTCCAGATCGCCGAAATTCTGATCCGCGATTTTCTCTAGTGCGCAGAACGGCCGTACGCGCTAGGTCTGCCTCGATCAGATGACGATTCCCAAACCCGAGACCCGAAACCCAAAACTCGCAGCTTTTTTGTGTGAACATCAAACTCACGGTTGAGTACGACGGTACCAACTACCACGGTTGGCAGATTCAGCCCACCGGTGAAACCATCCAGTCCGTTCTCGAGCGAGCGGTCTCGACGTTTCTAAGAAAATCGACACGGATCACCGGCTCGGGCCGGACTGACGCCGGTGTTCATGCGCTCGGGCAAGTGGTCAACTTTTTCTCGGATAAAGACTATGAGCCGCGCCGGATTCGCCGCGGTCTCAATGCGCTTACGCCAGCAGATATCACGATCAAGGCAGTTGAGATTGTTCCCGACTCGTTCGACGCACGCCGTGACGGTCGGAGCAGAGTGTATGAATATCGCATCCTCAACCGTCCGACCCCCTCGCCGTTCTATTTGAATCGCGCTTGGCATGTGCACCAACCCATGGATGTGAACGCTATGCGCGAAGCGATTCCGTGCTTGATCGGCGAGCATGATTTCTCGGCTTTCCGCGCCGCCGGCTGCGATGCTGTGCATCCGATCAGAAAGGTCTACCAGGTTTCATTGGACGCGTGTGGCGGCCCGCTTATCTTCACCATCGAGGCGACGGCGTTTCTGCGTCACATGGTGCGCAATATCGTCGGTAGCTTGGTTGAGGTGGGACAGGGTTTACGCGCGCCGCAATCTTTTGCCGAATTATTGGAAGGGCGGGACCGAACCAAAGCCGGACCGACTGCGCCAGCGTGCGGCTTGTATTTGGTGGAAGTGAAGTACTAGCTAGCTAGATGCCGGTCAGCGCGAACATTGAAACCATCGTGATTCCTGGTTCGCTATGCCAACTCACCAGCAATGACGATCGAGTCACTCAACGAATTTAGGAAATACGTCACTGGATTCTTCGGCTATTTCATCCGCCCGGCGTCTGGCTCATGTCGCTCGACGTGCAGATATGCCGAGCAGACATCGGTCTGAAACCTTTTGGCGATCAAGGCGACAACGTTCATGAGGGTTTCAGCCGGCTTGGCGCCATCGGGCCGCCAGATTAGCAATTTCTTCCAACGTCAAGACGTAATCGGCATCCAGCGGTGTGTGTTCTGGTTGGCTCACATAATGGATTTTTTCTGCTTGTTCAGATGTATTCACGGGACCGCTTATGTGGAAGGCGTTTCGAGACCTACGCCGGCAATTTGACAGCAACTCCTATGCCGAAGCCTGATTTAAGCGGCGGAGCGTTTCGAAATTAGAGTTCTAATTGGATACGGGCGGTGACAAGTGACGATCATGGTTGACGGTGCCTAAAGATTGAGCCCTGTTGCTTAAATCATAACCAATGATTGGCTGAAGGTGGTGGAGCTTCAAGTAAATACCACTGAACTGTACCACGGCTCTGCCTAATCGGGTCGGCTCGTCAGGTGAGTTGTCCCGAGATAGATCACGATCCAGCCCATCAGCAGGGTTAGTAGATTCAGTGCGAGCCATCTTATGCTCGACCATTGAGAAACAAATCGATGGAAACCGGTGCGTTCGATAAAGAGCAAATCGATGGCATTGCCGGCGGGCCGCGAGCAGATATAGAGACCAAATATAACACTAAGAGTGCCATCCGTGGTGGGATTGCCGGTGAGCATGTCACGACGATAGAACCACATGCTGTAACCCAGCGCCGCCCAGATCAGTGCCCATAGAAGCTTGGTGTTACGGCGATATCGGCGCTCGTTCATCGTAGTCATACGATCGGCCTGGCTCTGAGCGACCTTCTATAAGAAATAATCCATTTCGTAAAGGTGCTTAATTCCCTCGGAGATTATCTTGGCGCCCGAACTACGCCATTGATTGACAGCCACGGGTGATTTACTTATACGCTATCGGAAAGCAATTTTCGGGTTCGTCAGCCACGGAGGTTTTGCAGAAGATGATGCCGCAGCACGATAATTTTTACGACGTTTATTCGAAGGCGAAGAAAATCAAGATCAAGTGGCCCGATGGTGCGCGGATGGCAATCGGTTTAGCGGGCAATCTGGAAGCCTGGACGGAAATTCCCAATGCGAAGCATCGGCGCACGCATCATGTCGGCGGGTCGAATCCAATCAAGGAAGATGATGTGGTGTCGCAGTATGATTGTCGCACGGCCAGCGAAAACGATTACGGTGGCCGAACCGGCGTCTGGCGTATCCTGCGGATCTTGGACAAATACGGGGTAAAGGCGTCGTTCAATACCAATGCTTTATGCGTCCATCGTTATCCTGAAGCAGTGAAGGCCGTTCACCAGCGTGGCCATGAGGTCGTCGGTCACTCTTACGCCGAGGATGTGCAGCTGATTCATTTAACCGAAGAGCAGGAACGAGAGGAGATTCGCACCTGCGCGAAGATGTTCGAGGAGTTTATCGGTGTCAGGCCGACAGGCTGGCTGACATCCGGTATGCGCCATACCGAGCGTACACTGGGGATTCTCGCGGATGAAGGGTTTACGTGGCATGGCGACGCTGTAAACGACGACAACCCGTATGCGGTGAGCATCAACGGCAAAACGATGATCATTGTTCCCTACAAGAACGCGGTTAGCGGACTGAATGACACCGGCATGTATCGCCGCGGCATCATCGCGCGCGATATCTTGCAGTCGTTCAAAGACGAATTCGATATCCTCTACGAAGAGTCCGCCGATGAGCCAAAGATGCTCACCTTGGCGATGCACTGCCAGATGGCTTTTCCGGCGACGGGAAAGGTTTACGATGAGGCGATCAAATATGCCAAGTCGTTTCCCGACGTTTGGTTTGCCAAGCGCTGCGAGATCGTCGATTGGGTGAAGAAGAATTGTCTGTGAGAAAGGGGTATTGGAGTAATGGAGTGTTGGGGAAGTCTCCCGATCCGAACCCATTACTCCATCACTCCATTACTCCAATTTTTCTCTGAAGGAGCCTTCCATGTGCGACACAGCCGATGATGGCGTAGGAATAAGTAATTCGGTTCCGAGAGGTGAGCAACTAAAGCGCGCCGGGCTGCGCTCAGCGGACATTTCTGAATTAATGCCATATGCACGAGCGCTGGCGGACGCCCGCGAAAATCGCGACAGCCATATTGGCTTCGTCGGCTATAACAAGACGGTTCCGGGCAACAAGATTCTCATCGCCGTTGATCGAGAGTACGATCTCGATGTGCCGAACGCCGTAGCTGCGGCGCTGCGCGAGAAGGGTGCACATGTCGATATTCTTATCGCCGACATGGGCGATCCCAACCGCGTATTCGACTACACTGATGAAATTCAGGTAATCATGCGGCGGGAGCCTTGGGACAATAATCCGCGGCGCTGGGAAGGCATGCCTTACATTGAGGACTTTGCGCTCCGCGGCGGATACAACCTGTTGATCCACGGTAAAGGCGGGCCGATTCCAAAAACTGATTTTCGCTACGAACAAATTCCCTGGCTCCGCGCCGAGCATTTTCTCCAACGCTCGACAACCTATCCGCTCGATCTTCACCTGCTCATCAACAAGAAAACTTGGGACCCGATCTGGGAATACGGACGGGGCGGGCGCGCGCGGTTAACGGACGCCGAGGGCACGGACATCACGTGGACCTACTGGGAGGAGTATTACGACGGCACGCGCTACGGCTTCTCTTCGACGCCGCGTAACGGCCATCTATTCGGCCATCCCGTGCCGCCGATGATCGCGAAGGAAAATGCTGCTGGAGTAGTCGCGGGAACGACGAGTCATTTCTCACGCGCCTTCCCCCAGGTCAAAGTCGAGTTGGACGGCGGACAAATTGGCAAAGTGAGCGGCGGCGCGGCCTACGGTGACGCGTGGCGCGATCTGTTGGAAGAGAGCAAGCGCACGCAGTATCCCTGCTTTCCTCGTCCGGGGCTTTTCTATCTCTGGGAAGTGGCGATTGGAACAAACCCAAAAATTATGCGGCCGAGCGGCATTGAAAAACACTCTTCCGGCGGTTTTGAGTGGGAGCGGCGCCGCTCCGGTGTAATTCACATGGGCTTCGGCACCCTGTGGCGTTCCGCCGAAGAAAAATGGGCCGGTGAGAACGGCATCCTTTACGGCCATCTACACATTCACTTGCTGTTTCCAACGTTCACGATCACGACCAATAGTGGCAAGGAATACACGATCATTCGCAACGGTCGGCTAACCGCATTGGACGATCCCGATGTACGCAAGCGCGCCGAAAAGTACGGCGATCCTGACGAACTCTTGCGCGAAGACTGGATTCCCCAGATTCCCGGCATTACCGCTGCAGGTTCTTACGAAGAGTATGCGATGAATCCCGGGAAATGGATCTACGCTCGAAGCGCGTAATACGCCAACACGGCGGAAGCCCAACAGGTTTACGGTTCCAGCGGCCCTTGAAGTCATAGGTAGCG
>DASXSW010000387.1:0-7456 GCA_036505755.1 Binatia bacterium
AATATTTCCATGATCGAGGTTTGAAAAATATTCCGCAATTTGGGCCGCTCAGCATCGCCGTTCCCGGAGCCGTAGATGGTTGGCTGGAACTGCACAAAAAGTACGGCACGAAAGACTTGACACGGCTGATGGCAGACGCGATTCGCGTCGCGCGTGAAGGTTTTCCCATCTCGCAAGAGTTCGCCGAAAGCGTCGAGGAGTTCAGCTCAGAATTTCCATGGGTCGATCGTTGTTACCGCCAGCCGTTAGGCGCGCCGGAGCCGGGAAAAATAGTTGTGCAAAAGGGTCTGGGCGAGGTCTTAGAAAAGATCGCGCGAAAGGGCAGGGAAGGATTCTACTCCGGTGAAGTGGCCGACAAACTCTGCGCGACGATCAAGTCGGAGGGCGGATTATTGGCACAGGAAGATTTACGGAGCGTGGTGTGCCAATGGCTGGAACCGGTGAGCACCCGCTACCGCGATACGCTGGTCTACGAGCAACCGCCGGTGTCGCAGGGCTTCATGGTTCTCGAAATGCTCAACATCGTCGAGGCCTGGCCGTTTCACGACGGCAGTATGAGTCGCGCCGATATGATTCACTTTCAAATCGCGGCAAAAAAGCTGGCCTTTGAGGATAGAATACATTACTTGGAAGATCCAAAATTCGGCGATCCTAAGATTCCTTTGCTGATTTCTAAAGAGCATGCCGCCAAGCGGCGCGAGCTCGTCAGCGAGATGATGAATCGGCCTTCCGTTACCGTCGTAAACCAGAGCACTGATACGACTTATCTTTGCGCGACGGATCGCGACGGCAATGCGATTTCGTTTATTCAAAGCGTCTTCGCGCCCTTCGGGTCGCGCGTTATCGGTGGTGACACGGGCGTGATCATGAATAATCGCCTTTGCAGCTTCGGTCTCGATCCAAGCAAAGCGAATTCTTTGAAGCCCGGTAAACGGCCGGCGCACACGCTCAATACTTATATGATCTTTCGCGGCAATGAAGTGTTCGCGGTCGGCGGCAGCCCTGGAGCAGACGAACAGCCGCAAACCAATTTTCAGATTATCCACGATCTGGTCGACTTACAGATGGACCCGCAGAGCGCCGTCGAGGCGCCGCGCTGGAGCCACCAACCGGGCACGCCGCCGCGCGATCAACTGCCCGAAGCTTTGCGCATGGAAGAAGGATATGACCAGGCGACCCTCGATAGCTTGCGCAAAAAAGGCCACACCGTGTCCATCGTCGATCGCTGGTCCTTCGGCAGCGCAAAGGTAATTGTGCGCGAGAATGACTGCTGGCTCGGCGGCGCCGACCCGCGCAGAGTAGCCTACGCGCTGGGCTGGTAGAATTTAATACCCAGTTACTCAAGAATTCACCGTATTAGTAGACATTATTAGACCAAGGAGGCCGAGTGGAAAGGATTGGCATGATCGGCACCGGCGCCATGGGCTTGGCGCTATTGGAGCGGCTCAAACTCGCGGGCGTTGCGGCGGTTTGTTATGACTCTTACGCGCCGTCACTGGAGCAAGCGCGCGCCTTGGGTATGAGTGTGGTTGGCAGCTCGGCGGAAGTCGCTAAGGAATCGACGTTGATCGATATCGTGGTGCGCACCGACCAAGACATGCACGACTGTGTTCTTGGTCCCAAGGGCGTGTTGGAAACTGCGCAGCCGCAAACCTTGCTACTGCTGCACAGCTCGATTTTGCCGCAAACAATGGTCAAAGTGGCCGATGCCGCACGCGCAAAACGGGTGCATGCCATCGATGTCTGTATGACCGGCGTACCGGACACGGTTCGCGCCGGTAATCTTTGCTTTGTGGTCGGTGGGCCGGATGAATTAGTGGAACGGGCGAGGCCGCATCTGCTCAAGATGAGCAAGGAAGTCTTTCACATGGGGGCGCTCGGTACCGGCGCGGTCGGGAAACTAATCGTGAATATGCTCGGCGGCGCGGAGACGCTGATCGTTCACGAAGCGATTCAGATCGGCATGGCCGGCGGCATTCCTTACCAGAAGGCGTTGGAGCTGATGCGTCGTGTCGGCCACAATAGCGTGCTCAACCGGTGGCAGAGAACGTTCGATCCTTCGGGAAATGATCCGCTCCCAAGATCCGGACGAAATGTTTTGAATAAAGATGTTCCGCTCGTCGCCGAGCTGGCGCGGCTGTATAACCTCGACGTGCCGATTACACAAGAATTATCAGCTTCAGCTCAGCGGGTTGTCGAAGCCAACGAGAGAAAAAGCAAACGATCGTAGTTGCTGCGTCGTTCACGTAGTCGGAGAGGAAGAAGCAGCCGGTGAAATGTAGTCTCTTTACCGAAATACAGTGTCCGGAGGGCTCGTCGCCGGCGGCGCGCCTCGAAGAGTTTATGGAACAAGCCGAGCTGGCCGACCGACTCGGATTCAACACTTACTGGATCGCTGAGATTCATTGCCAGCCGAAGTTTTCGCTCCTCTCCGCGCCCTACGTCGTCCTCGGGGCTGTGGCGCAAAGAACCAAGCGGCTGCGCCTTGGGGTGGCGGTAAATACACTGCCGGTGCATCATCCCGTGCAGCTCGCTGAAGAAGCGGCGATGCTCGATCTCCTCAGTAACGGGCGAATGGAATTTGCCGCCGGCGGTGGCCATCCGCATAGCCGGGCGTATGAGTGTTTCGGCGCGGATCATAAATCAACTCACGAGTTCATGGCCGAAGGGCTCGAAGTCATTCGAAAGGCCTGGTCCGAAGAGACGCTCACGTATAAGGGGAAGTTTTTTGATATTCCTGAAGTGATCGTCAATCCGAAGCCGATTCAAAAACCTTTGCCGCCGATCTACATGGCAACCAGCTCCCTCGACGGAGTCGAAGTCGGCAGTCGCTTAGGAGTGAATCTTTTTCTGCCGATTCACACGCGTACGCCGGAACAGGTGGTCGAGTACGCGAACGCGTATTGGGCTGGTTTGAAACAGAATGGTCACAATTCAGGCAGCCGAGAGTTGGGATTGCTGCTGCCGATGCATTTAGCGCGGAGCGCGGCCGAAGCGAAAGCGCGCTCAGAAGCCGGCGTCATGAGCTACTTCAAAACGATTACCGACATGCGTGTCGATTACACGGCATGGTTGACTCGGCGCGGCGTGGAGCTGCCGGCGCGCCTGCGCACCGCGGCGGGAACCCAGGTGGGCTTCGACACGGTTTGTGAAAAGCATGCGGTGATCGGGGACTCAAGGTTGGCAGTGGAGAAAATTAAGGAGCTGACGCAAAAGACCGGAGCTTCGACAATCTTAACTTGGTTCAACATCGGTACCGTGCCGCACGGGGCCGTGAAAGAGTCGATGCAGCAATTCGCTACCGACGTCATGCCAAATCTTTAGGATTCACCACGAGGGACACGAAGTGCACGAAGGACAAAAGAGGAGACTGAACTACCCTCGGCTCCGAGCCCGAGGGGTTCTGAATTGGTCGACTCGCAGTCGACTCTTGTTCCGTCATTCGGCGGAACCCGGAATCCAGGCGGTTTTTGAACTTGAACTATAGACGAACCTGGATGCCGGCGTTCGCCGGCATGACGTACATTGACTTCGCCTCAAGGTGAGGGATTTAGATGAGTCCCGAGAGGGACACTAACCACAAATAGTGTTGGCTTCGGAAGTCTGTGGTTAAATAAATTTGTTCTTATCTACTGACCGGAGGAAGATTCATATGGAAGAGCTAACCGAACAAAAGTGCGTGGCCTGCCGCGTCGGCGCACCGTCCGTGACGCCCGAAGAGATCGAAGAGTTTCAACCAAAAATTCCCGAGTGGCAGATCATCAACGAAGAAGGCATTCCGAAATTAGATCGGCAATTCAAGTTCAAGGACTTCAAGGATGCGATTGCCTTCACCGACGCGGTTGGCGCCGCGGCGGAAGAAGAAGGACATCATCCGCGACTCACCACCGAATGGGGCAAGGTCGCTGTCACCTGGTGGACGCACAAGATCAAGAACCTGCACAAAAATGACTTCATCATGGCTGCGAAGACCGACGTGATCTACAAGCGGTATCAGGGATAGGAGTTAGCACGCGCGCATCCTTAGCCTTTGTGGAACGAGTCGTTCGCGCTTATTCTTTGCCCGCGCCCCGGGACAAGACCGGAGCGCCCTTAAACCGACTCTGCGGCAATTCATGTATTTATGAACGTGCAAAATAAATTCAATTTAACACTCACGGTGAATGGGAAGCACTGGTCCGGTGATGTGCCGATTGAGGAAACGCTGCTTGAACTCCTCCGCAACCGCCTGCGGCTCACAGGAACGAAGCGCTCCTGTGAATCCGAAGTGTGCGGCGCGTGCACCGTATTGGTCGAAAACCGGCCGGTGAGCTCGTGCACTTATTTGGCCTTCGAAGCGCACGAAAAATCTCTGCTCACCATCGAGGGTGTCGCGCGCGGTGAACAGTTAGATCCGCTGCAAGAGGCATTCATCCGGAACATCGGCGCCCAGTGCGGTTATTGCACACCGGGGCAAATCATAGCGGCGAAGGCGCTATTGATGGCTAATCCTCATCCCACCCGAGAGCAGATTGCCGAATGGCTGAGCGGGAACATCTGCCGCTGCGGCGCCTACGGCGCCATCGCGCAATCGATTCTCGAAGCTGCTCAAGAATATCAAAAGCAAAACGGCTAGCATGACGATGAAAACACTTTTTCGCTCGGGTCGGCCGTCAGCAAGCTGAACTCACACAAAGCGCTCTTTTTTTCAAAGCAGGGAACGATGACCTCCCCTTGCCAAAGCCGAAAGTGGATAAAAAGGACGAATCTCATTACAATTCTGGCCCTACTGTTCGCTTTTTCGTTTAGCTCAAGTTATGGATTCGCGGGCGATCGAGTTCGTTTTGCCTATCCGGCGAAAAGTTTGAATTACTTGCCGATCACAATCGGACGCGACAAGGGAATCTTTCAGGCCGAAGACATCGATCTGCAGATGATTCTAGTAGCGTCGACGATCCAGGTGGCGGCGCTCACGACGGGGGACATCGATTTCTCAGGTGCTCAGTCACAGGTCATGGCCGGGGCGGCGCGTGGCTTGCCAGTCAAGGTCGTCGGGTTTCTCACGATTAAGCCTTCCTTTTGGTTGATGGCGAAACCAGAGATCCGGTCGATGGCCGATCTCAAAGGCAAGATCATCGGCATTACCGCCATTGGTTCATCTACCGATACTCTCGCGCGTTTTCTGTTGACGAAGAATGGTTTAACCCCGGATAGGGAAGTCGCGTTGATCGGCACTGGAACGACTTCGAATATTCTGACGGCGATGAAAGCCGGTACCGTCGACGGTGGAGTGTTGTCACCGCCGTTTAATGCGATGGCGACGCAAATGGGTTATCGCACCTTGGCCTACTTCGGTGATTATGTCGAGCAGTCGCTCTCGGGCGTGGGAACATCGGATAGGATGATCCGAGAACGGCCGGAATTGGTGCGGCGGATGCTGATCGCCGCGATCAAGAGCCTACGATTGATACAGCAACGGCCCGCTGATTCGATGCAATTCATCAGCAAAGAATGGAGTGTGGATTCGGCCTCAGCCGCCGAGCTTTACAAATCGATGCTGCCGGCTTTTTCCAAGGACGGCGGTATGGATGAAAAAGGCATTCGCGACGCGCTGAAGCGCGAGACTGAGCGCATGGCGCTCAAGGAGGAAACCCCGCTGTCACGTGTGCTGGATTTGCGGATATTACGGGAAGTGCAAAAGGGACTGTAAATCGATTAGTTCAAGGTTCAAACGTTCAAGGGTTCAATGGTCACGGAGAAGCGCGACGAGATTGCGAGCGTATGCCCGACTCCGCACCGGCTACGTTGAACGTTGAACATTGAACGATTCCGATGGTGAAGAGATGAAGCAAACCGATGGCCTGAGAAGTTGGCTGGAGCAAGCCGACGAATTAGGCGAAATCCGAACGATCGAAGGGGCCGATTGGGACCTAGAAATCGGTGGTGTCGCCGATATCGTCAACGAGCGCGGTAGTTCACCGGCGGTGTTGTTCGATGCCGTGAAAGGTTATCCGAAGGGTTATCGCGTTCTCGTCAACTCACTCGGATCGACCAAGAGGCTTGGGCTAAGCCTCGGGATGCCGCAGAATTTGAGCTCCATGGAATTCGTTTCGGAGTGGCGCAGGCGATCGAAGGCTTTGCAGCATATCCCGCCACGCGTGGTGCGGGATGGGCCGGTGCTGGAAAACTCTCAGCATGGCAAGGATGTGAATATTCTGTCGTTCCCGACGCCACGCTGGTTCGAGTTGGACGGCGGCAGGTATATCGGCACCGGCAGCGTCAATATCACTCACGATCCCGAAGAAGGGTGGACCAATCTCGGCACAGCCCGGGTGATGATTCACGATGAGAACACGGTCGGTTTTTACATCGCGCCTGGCCGTCATGGCCGCATCCATCGCGACAAGGCGTTCGCGCGCGGCGAGCCGTTCAAAGTGGCGATTTCGGTGGGACATGATCCGTTGATCTTTCTCGCTGGCGCGCTCGAAGTGCCCTACGGCGTTTGCGAGTACGACTTCATCGGCGGCATTCAGGGCGAGCCGGTCGACGTGATTCACGGAGAATTCACCGGCTTGCCGATTCCGGCCACCGCGGAAATCGTTCTGGAAGGCGAGTGCGTTCTCGGTCCGGAAAGGATCGAAGGGCCGTTTGGTGAATGGACGGGGTATTACGGCAGCTCATCGCGGCCGGAGCCAATCGTGAAGATTTACAACGTGATGCATCGCAACGATCCGATCCTGTTGGGCTACACGCGCAAATGGCGCGCGCCGCTCAAAGCCGCGTTGGTCTGGGATGATTTGGAAGGGGCCGGCGTGCCGGACGTGCGCGGCGTGTGGTACCACGAGGCGGCGGGAGCGGCGTACCTATTCCTGGTCGTATCGATCAGGCAGCGCTATCCGGGCCACGCACGACAAGCGGGGTTAGTCGCAACGGAATGTCACGCCGCAGCGTATTTGGGCCGCTACACGGTGGTGGTTGATGATGATATCGACCCGACTAACTTGAACGAAGTTTTGTGGGCCATGTGTACGCGCACCGATCCGATACAAGATATCGAAATGCTGCGCCGGTGTTGGAGCGGTCCGTTGGATCCAATCATTCACAAGGACAAAAAGGGCTTCAACTCGCGGGCGATCATCGACGCCACGCGGCCATATGAGTGGAAGGACACGTTTCCGCCTGTATCGCGATCCAGCAAAGAGCTGCGCGAGCGCATTTTAGTGAAGTGGGCGGACAAGTTGTCTTAGGAAAGTTTCCACCACGAAGCGCACGAAGGACACGAAGGGTTTCCAAAGTAACTCCCAAACTTCGGGTTCTTCGTGGTGGATTCTTGAGGAGTAAACATGTCGTTACAATTAACCATCGCCTGCGGCGATTATGACCGCACGCATCCACTCATCGACGGTTCAATAAAACCGGAAGGGATCGAGCTCAATTGGCTCGTGCTGCCGCATCTCGAAATCTGGACGCGCATGCT
>DASXSW010000388.1:0-7658 GCA_036505755.1 Binatia bacterium
GAGCTGGTGGCCAGCGTCACCGCGCCGGCAATGTCTTGCTTTACCCTCGCCGGATCACGCATCACAATATATTTGATTCCCAGTCCTTGGAGCACTGGCTCGGTGACGAGTCCGACCATGTGAAAGGCATTGTCGCCGATATCGCCGGCGTAATAGATCAGCAGTAAAACTGGGATGCCGAATTGCAGCGCCGTGGTCGTGAGCCCGTTGCAGCTATTTAACAGGCCGCCGTTCTGCATCAGCATGGCGGTTTTCTTGCCGCCGAGATGAGCGCCGGTGCAAACGCCAATGCCCTCTTCTTCGCGGCCCACTGGAACATGCGTAATCGCCTTGTCTTGATAGAGGAGATTGATCAGCTGCAGCATGTTGATGTCGGGAACGCTTGAGACGAGATCGATGCCGGCTTCTTTCAAGCCATTTAGAATTTGTTGTGCTCCAGCGACGGTTCCCACGTCCAAATGTCCTCTGTGGCTCCTTGTAGAAAACCTCGCCGCTCGTGTCAAGATTCACGATAGAATTGATTGACAGTGAACGGCGGATTCTGTTAGCAAAACGATCTAAATCGGCGGGACAAAATTTACCATTCTGTTGGGGTGAAAGTATGTTGAAGCTCAACTTTAAGCGATTGGTTTTCATCGTTGCACTAGCGTTGTTCATCCCGTTGGCGGACGCCGCCGAGTATCCGCACAAGACGATTCAGATCATCAATCCGTTTCCACCGGGCGCGGTAACCGATATCGTGGCGCGGATTGTCGCGCCGAAAATGTCGACGGCGCTCGGCCAACAGGTGGTCGTCGTCAATAAGTCCGGCGGGGGCGGCGCGGTCGGAATTCAAGCCGCCAAGGATGCCGCGCCGGACGGTTATACCATCCTCGTCACGCCGCCGCCGATTCTGCTCATTCCCATCGTTAATAAAAATTCCGGTTTTACGATGAAAGACTTCGCGCCGCTTTCCTTGGCGACCAGCAGCCCGAATACAACGGTCGTGAAAGGCGATGCGCCGTGGAAGACGCTCGAAGAATTCATCGCGGATGCGAAGAAGAATGCGGGCCAGCTCACGTATGGTTCCGCCGGCCCCGGAACCACGCCGCACTTTATCGGCGAGCTGGTGAAGCTTAAAACCAAGATTGATTTGACCCACGTCCCTTTGGGCTCAGAATCGGCCGCGGCCACCGCGGTCCTGGGCGGTCACGTGAATATCGCGTTTCTTACCTTGGGCACGACGCGCAGTCACATCGAAGCGGGCACGATGCGGGCGCTGGCGGTGGCGTCCAACCGGCGTCTTAAGGATTTTCCAAACGTACCGACGACAGTTGAAAAAGGGTTCTCCGAGCTGAACCTGAAAATCTGGGTGGGCTTTTTCGCTCCGGCAAAAACGCCGCCGGCGATCGTAAAGAGACTCGCCGCGGCGGTCGGCGACAGTCTCAAGGATCCGGAGATCGTCGCCAATATCGAGAAGAGCCAAGCGCTCATTGAAAATCTCGGCCCGCAGGAAGCGGCTAAGTTTTACGCCGAAGAGGAACGCAAATGGACCGAAGTGGCGCACAGCGCCAAGATCACTAACTGAGTGCGGGCGAGAGTTATCTGCGGTTCTAATTCGATGAAACAATCCAATATTGCGATTTCGCTGATCCTGATTGGATTGGCCGGGTTCATTCTGCTCCAAAGCCGCAATCTTGCGTTCGGCACTCTTCGGGCGCCGCAGACCGCCTTTTTCCCGACGACGTTGGCGACTTTACTGCTGATCTTTTCGGTTATCTTATTGGGGCAGACGCTTCTCGGAAAAGAAATACGCCGGGGCCCCGATAAGATCGTCGCCGAAGGGTGGGTGAGAATCGGCGGGGCGCTGGCCACGATGGTCGGTTTTGCTCTTGCGCTGGAGCGCCTGGGCTTTTTGTTGACGACCTTCCTTCTGATGGTCCTGCTGCTGCGCGCCATCGAATCTCAGAGGTGGCCTAAAGTCGTTGCTATCGCGCTTATGACGGCGCTGATCTCATACGCCATCTTTGGATGGCTTCTCGGTATTCCTCTGCCCGCCGGTGTCCTGGGAATTTAGGGTGGATTTTTTTTCCAATGTAGTACTCGGCTTCTCGGTCGCGCTCTCGCCAACAAATTTACTCTTTTGTTTTCTCGGCGCGCTCGTTGGCACACTGGTCGGAGTGTTGCCCGGTTTGGGCCCGGTTGGCGCGGTCGCGTTCCTGCTTTCGCTAACGTTTAAAATGGAACCCGCGACCGCTGTCATCATGCTCGCCGGCATTTATTACGGCGCGATGTACGGCGGCTCGACGACATCGATATTGGTCAATATCCCGGGCGAAACGGCCTCCGTCGTGACTTGTCTCGATGGCTATCGGATGGCACGACAGGGTCGGGCGGGAGCGGCGTTGGGCATTTCCGCGTTCGGCTCGTTTATCGCCGGGACCTTCGGTGTGATCGGTCTCATGTTTCTCGCGCCAATGCTCGGCAGAGCGGCGCTCCGATTCGGACCGGCGGAATATTTCACGCTTACACTCACCGGCTTGACTCTCGTCGCCTACGTGACGCAGGGATCGATGACCAAGGCTTTAATCATGACCATTCTCGGGCTCTTTGCCGGCAGCGTCGGCATGGATCCGATTTCGGGCGAAGAGCGCTTTACCTATGGCAATCTAACGCTGCGCGACGGCTTTGGCCTGGTGCCGGTGGCTATGGGGCTTTTCGGGATCGCCGAACTGTTGGAGAACTTGACCGCCATCGGCGCGCAATCGATTTACGAAACCAAGATTATCGGCCTGCTGCCCAATTTGAAAGACTGGAAAGACAGCGGCTGGCCGATCGCACGCGGTTCCGTTATAGGTTTTTTCCTGGGTATCCTGCCCGGGCCGGGCCCGGTGATCGCATCATTTGTTTCCTACGCGCTGGAAAAACGCATGTCGCCCTATCCGGAAAAATTCGGCACCGGTATGATCGAGGGCGTCGCCGGGCCGGAGGCAGCCAATAATTCCGCCACGGCTGGATCATTTATTCCGTTGCTTTCCCTGGGAATCCCGACCAGTGCCATCATGGCGCTCTTTATGGGCGCGTTGATGATCCATGGGATCCAGCCGGGTCCGCTCTTCATCAGCAAATATCCGGAGCTGTTTTGGGGCTTCATCGCCAGCATGTACATCGGCAATGCAATGTTATTGGTGCTGAATCTGCCACTGATCGGCATCTGGGTGCGATTGCTCAAGACACCGTACACGATCTTGTTTCCGTTGATCCTGTTGTTCTGTCTGATCGGCGTCTATAGCCTCAATGCGAACGTGGCGGAAATCATCATCATGCTCATCTTCGGCGTAGCGGGCTTTTTCCTGCGCCGGCTTGGTTTCGAAGGCGCGCCATTTATTCTGGCGATGGTGCTTGGCCCGATCATGGAAACTTCGTTGCGCCAAACGCTGCTCATCTCGCGCGGCAGCTTCAGCGTCTTTTACACACGACCGATTTGCGCCACGTTGCTGGTCCTGACCGCCGCATTTCTGGTTTGGCCGCTGTTTAGCCGAAAGAAAAAAATCGGGGAGTAAAGAACGAAGAGAGCAAAGGCGAGTTCTGTCATTTCGACCGGAGGGAGAAATCTTTCTTTAACGGACATGAGAAAAAAAGCATAGGAAGAAAGATTTCTCGCTGCACGCTCGAAATGACATAGCCATTCTCAAAGGGCGCAAGCGAATAAAGAATTGTGCTCAGGTGCCATTTCATTTCACCCGAAATATGGCCTCTTTTTTGTCGGGGCAGGCCCGTGGTTGTCCTGATTCCCTATTTGCTTTTTCTCATTTCGTCGTTAAGCGCGCGGATCATTCCAAAGTCATAGACCTGTTCGGGAGCCACTTCACGCTCGATTTTCAGCGATCGGCGCTGGAAGGCGATCATCTTCTCCTGGAGGCTTCGCGGGATCGTGCCGTCAGCGGACATGATTTTCAGCGCCGACTTGTAGACCTCACCGGCTTCGCTCTCGTTGATCTTCATCGCCGTCGCAAATTTTTGCACGGCTTCCTTTTCATTCGATTTAAGCCAGAGAAAACCCCTGAGCGTGCCGCGCAGAAATCGTTGCACCAAATCCGGCCTCTGGGCCAGCGTCTTTTCCGCCACGACGACGCCGGCGGTGACAAACTCTAAATCGTCGCCATAGAACAGCAGCTCGTTAAAGCCGTTCTTTTTAGCGATCAGGCGATCCAGCTGGTTCAATACCGCGGCATCGACGGCGCCGGTTAGAAGGGCGGCTAACCGACTCGGTGTGGGTTCGATGGCCCGAAGCGCTACGTCTCGTTGCGAATCGATGCCATGCCTTGTTAGCAACTCACGGGTCATCTGATCCAAGGCGGCGCCGAAGCTCGAGACCGCGATCTGTTTTCCGCCCTTGAGATCTTGGAGCGTGTTGATGTTTTTGCTGGCATAAAGCCAATTGAGCGGGCGAGTGTCGAAAACCATGACGATTTTGAGCGGCAGACCGCGCAGGACCGCGCCTGCGCCCTGGCCAAGAATCTGGCTGAAATGAAAACTGCCGCCGACCAGTCCCTGAATCCCGGGTAGCATGCCGGCTTGAATGAGCAAGACATCCAATCCTTCTTCGCGATAGAAGCCCTTCTCCTTGGTGAATCGGTAGAGCAACGTGTTAGGGCTGATACCCGCGGAGACATGGACGTGGACTTGATCCAAGGCGAATAGATCAAGAGGAAAAACCAATCCGAGCGCCGTGAGCGCCACAAACACCAGATTGGCAATCGCGGTGTAACGGTTAGTCGTTCGCGCATTCGGTATCATTTGCGTAACCTAGAACCCGTACTTCTCCTGAGCCGCCAGCGCGATAGTGAGCGCAGACTTTAATTCAGGCCGCGCGCTCACTTCACGGTAGGCTTCTTTCACCGGCTCGTCGCGCAGAATATCCTTGACCGGGATAGAGCGCGCGAGTTTTCCGCCTTTGACCATTTCGGCGACGATTCTTTCGATCGCCGACGCGGCGACGCCGCCGTCGATGGGTAGCGCCCAGCTCTCGAGGCGGTCGGGCGAGGTCACGATTGCGACAACGCCGCGCTCGTCTTCGTTGTGTGTATTGGTTCTCCTGAGCCGCGCTTCCAAATCCCTGAGATATTCAAAGTTTTTCACGTCGCGCATGAACCAGAAGGCTCTGATGATCGCGCGAAAGTACGCCTTCAATTCGTCACTCCGCTTTTCGATCATCTGTCCCGTCGCTATGGTTAGCTTGCCGGGTCGACGGGGAAAAATCTTGTTCGGATCGAGAATCATCGGATAGCCTTCGCGTTCGAGCTGATCGGAAAACGGCGGCTGCGAGGTAATGGCATCGATTTTTCCCGAGCGCAGCATCTCCATATGCGACGGGTTGTTGCGATAACCGAAAACCGGATCGTAGACCCATTGAACCTCTTTGTACGGATCGACGCCGGCCTGGCGCAGCGCGTCCGTGATGAACACTTCGACTAAGCCTTCCTTCTCGCGCATGCCGATCCTGCCGCCGCGCAATTTGCTCATATCGGTGAGATGCTTGGCGCCATACCATTTGAGAAAGGGCGTGTAGCGCCAACCGCCGGCGATATAGACATCGGCGCCCAAAGAGCGCTGGTAGATCGCCGCTTCGACGTCGACAGCGGGGGCGATGTCCACCCCATGGTTCTTGATCGCCATGGCCAAACCTTCCCGCTCGATGGGGCCCGGAATCAGACCGCGCGAGTCATAGTCAAATTCTCTTAGTCCTTCGTCTCTGAAAAAATCTTGCTCTTTAGCGACGAAGATCCCGATCTGGTGACCCACGTGGTAATTGCCGTTGGCGATGAGAATCGGTTGATCGAGTGTACTCATGTCCGCTCCTTCTATATGTTCTCCAGGCTCAAAGCCGCGTTACTTGCCGTACTTCTGATTCATCTCTTCAAAGAAGCCCGAGCTTTCCAATTCGTTGATGAAGCGTGGCTCGATGAAGCCTTCGGGATTGACGCCTGCCACTTCCGGACTCGATCGGGACAATAAATAGAGCATCGATTTGGCTACTCTCGCGGTCGGCGTCGGCTTGTTCATGAGCTTTTCCTTGTAAAGTCTGTAAATCGTACTCAGCACTTCGTTGTCCTGCGTCGCCACGTATTTTTTAAGCACATTGAGGGCAAAATCGGGCTTCGCCTTGAATAGATAGAGGCCTTCGATCCATGCTTTAAGAAATTTAATCGTGATGTCGGGATTTTTGCCGACGTAGGAACGGCGCACTAGTATACCGGAGCCGGCAATTTCAAGGGGCAGCTTGGAGTAGTCGATCAGCGTCTTAAAACCCATCTTCGACGCGGTCAAAGTTTGGATACCGGCGATGATGACGCCATGCACGCGCCCGGTCTGGAGCCCGCTCAAGCGCGCGCCGAGATCGCCCACGGGCAAAATCGTGACTTCCTTGTCAGAAATACCGTTGAGACGGAAGCCCTCACGGAGCAGAATATCGGTTAACGAACCCGGCGTGCTCATGCCCAAAATCTTGCCGCGTAGTTGCTCTGCACTTGTAATGTTCTTTTGGACCACCAGTGAATGTTCGAGTTGGTTCAACGGCGACGCGATCAACGCCGTGTCGGCGCCACGCTGGTAAGCTTCCAGGGCCGGCATGCCGGAGTGATTGACGAATTGCACGCTGCCGCCGATGAGCGACATGATGCTGCGTGGTCCGCCGGAAATGTAAACCAGATTCAGATCGAGGCCGTATTTCTCGTACAACCGCGCTTCTTTGGCGACCCACGTCTGCGCCATGGAGCCGGAAATTGCGCCGTAGCTGGCGTTGACTTTTTCCAGCGCCGCCGCACGAACGACCAATGAAGAGAGCGTGAAATAAATTACCACCGCCGGCGCCAATACGAGTCGGTCGAAGAAGCATCCTTTTTTCACATTTTTGCTTTTGGATCGATCAGTGATCGGCACAACTCCGTAGTCAATTTTAAACGATGCGAAATGCGTGATCGCTGGACTTGCGGGAAGGCGATCGCGACGAGCGCTACTATGGCGAGAGTTGCCAGCCCGCCTGTCAATGCGGACAATTCCCCCCAGCCAAGCGGCAACGAGGCCGGACTCGAATTGACCCAGCTGCGGGCCACTGCTCGTGAAAATGCTATTGATCGACGACATTCGTCCGCGCAATTCATCCGGCGTGCTCATTTGATTAATCGTCGATCGAAGAATCGAACTGATGGTATCCCCCGCGCCGCAAAACGCGAGCATCATAACAGAAATCCAAAAAACCTGGGAGTAGGCGAAGATTGCTGTCGAAACGCCGTAGAGCCCGACGTAGTTTCGGCGCATAGCTGCGAAATGGGCTGTCAGAGAAAGTTAGTCTCCTCCGGCAACTCCTCTGCCTCGCAAAGCAGGGCAGGTCTCCCCACGGCGGGTAGCCGCGCTTTGAAGAGTCTTTGTTGCACTGCCGATTCTAAGCACCGCCCAGCGCTTTTTTCTGTAGCTCGGTGCTACATTAAAGCACTTTTAAGCTCGCGACTAATTACTTTTAATCTTGACTGATTAACGTCGCTAAGATAATTCGCTCTCATACAGGTCGCCTGAACACGAAATTCCGGGAACGGTTGGAGAACGGCAACGCGATGCAAAGAAGCTTCAGTCGGATGGCCAAATTGGTCTTCGATTTCACCGCGCTCGCGTTATGGATA
>DASXSW010000389.1:0-8002 GCA_036505755.1 Binatia bacterium
AGCGATGGACGCGTTGGCGTCGATATCCGAAGCCAAGGCACCGCGCCTAGTCAAGGCACCGCCTCAAAACAACAACGTCTTGCCGCTATTTGCAGCGAGCCGACGCCAACGTTAGCCGGCACTGGTAGTGTTTAAGTTTGGAAAAGATCACTCACTTTGTTCGAGATGACACATGGGCCATATAGTTGTCATTCCGAGCAAAGCGAGGAATCTTTCTCGATTCTAAGGGTCATGGTGGTGGAACCACTACCCGGCCACCGCCGCCGTCAACAATGGCGCCAATTTTTCTCGGAACGCACGAAGTGATTCCTCAGCGAATATTATAATAACTCAGCGACCACCCTTTTCCCTTCTTGAAATCTCGCCGTCGAGGCAAACCAAGCAGGTGAGTTGCTGCGCTTTGTGAGCGGATGAACTTTGGGTTCAGCGAAAAATTGCTTTCGCGACCAATTTTGAGCTTGGCTTCTGACGCGATACTCATTAACATAGATTTCATCCAAATTTAACGGAATCGTAACGACGCTCTGGCTAACTACCTCGGCTTTCGTATGCTATGAAATTGTTATAATGGCGGACCACTTTGCAGTCATGGATGTCGGCAGCAATGCGATACGGTGGCAAGTCGCTGCGGTCGATCACCCAAAACACTATCGCATTCTCGATCAAGTACGTGAGCCCGTTCGCTTGGGTCGGGACGTCTTTCGCACCGGTAAACTCAATCCGCGCACCGTCGACGCGGCGTTAGAAGTTTTCGCCGACTTCAAGGCCGCCGCAGATCGCCACCGCGTGAAGGCGATGCGAGCGGTCGGCACCGCTGCGCTGCGCGAGGCTTCTGATAGCCGCAGGCTAGTCAGACGCGCGAAAGCCGTCGGCGTTCCGCTGGAGGTTTTGTCTGAGGAAGACGAGGCGCGATTGATCAGCCTCGGCATCATGAGCGGGTTGCGTTTCCACCTGCCGCTCGGCCTGTTTCTCGACATCGGCGGCGGAAGCGTTGAATTGAGCGTCGCCGATAGTGCTAACACTTATTGCTTGTTTAGTTTGCCCTTGGGCGCGGTGCGGCTCACCGAGGAATATTTGACGGCTGATCCGCCGCAACGAAAACAAACAAAAAGTTTGCGGCGCTATGTTAGAGAAAATCTCGAGCCGATTGCGCGGCGCATTCAAAAAGAGAAATTTACCATGGCCTTTGGCAGCGGCGGAACCATTACCGCGTTGGCTGAGACTGACACGCGAACCGCCGGCGAGGGCAAAGCCGGGTCACTGATTGTGCTGCGGCGACAACGTTTGAAAGCGCTCCTCGATTTGCTCATCAGCCGTCCCATTGCCGAGCGCGTGGAGATGATCAGCGGCGATCCCAAGCGCGCCGATATTATCATCGCCGGCGGGCTCGTGCTCTATGAGGCGATGTCAGAGATCGGCCTGGATTATTTATTCGTCTCTAAACGAGGTCTGCGTGACGGACTCATGGTCGATCTGCTGCAACGGCAGTATGCGGAATCCGGCCCATGGCACGCGGATGCCGATCGCGCAGAATCTCTCGAGCAGGTTTGCCAAAAATACTCCAACGATGCCGCCCATTCCCAACATGTGAGCCAGTTGGCTCTCAATATGTTTTATCAGCTGCAGGCAGCGCATAAATTGCCCGAAAGATATGCGAGCATTCTCCATGCCGCCGCGATGTTGCATGACATCGGCCTTTTTATCTCTCATCCGAAACACCACAAACATTCATATTATTTGATTAAGAGCGCCGGCATGAAATCGTTCAACAAGCTCGATTTGGATCTCGTGGCGAATGTGGCGAGGTACCATCGCAAAGCCCATCCGAGCCAAAAGCACCTCGGTTTCAGTCAACTTTCCCCAGCTAACCAAGACGTCGTGCGCAAATTGAGCGCGCTTCTTCGGGTGGCCGACGCTTTGGATTTCAAACGTGAACAGCGCGTCGAGTCCGTAAGTTGCGCTCTCGATAAGAGCAAGACCTTGACCATCGCCGCGTCTTCTAGCTTCAACCTCGAAGACGAAATCGAGTGGGCAGCAAGAAAGGGCAAACTCATCGAAGAAGTTTTCAACGTCGGTCTTTCAATCAAGAAAGCAAAATTGGCTCGATCCTGACAACACCAAGGAGGTCGTAATGCGCCGCGAAAATCTCGAACGTAACATTCTATTCCTATGTGAGGACAACGCTTGCTTTAGCCAGATGGCCGAAGCCGCCGCCAAGCACCTGGCGCCGCCCAAGACGAAGATTTTCAGTGCCGGAGTTAAACCCAGCGTTATTCCGCCTCACGTAGTCGAGGCCATGAAAGAGTTAGGAATCAGCATGACCGGACAAAAAAGCAAAGGCCTTTCCGACGTTCCCATGCAAGAGATCGATTTGGTGGTCAGTTTTGGTGACGCGCATAAGAAATGCAGCAATTTACCCGGCCGGGTAAAGATCGAGTCGTGGCCGTTTCCGAGCACTTGTCAAACGACGAGCACCGATGCCCCAGGGCTGTCGACCCTGCGCGACGAAAGGGACGCGATCGATAAAAGGGTATTTGCCCTATTTCTAGATCACTGGCGTAATCCCGTTTGATTATCCCGACGACTTTGATAAAACCCGTGGGGGATGAACCTCTACATCATGCGACACGGCATTGCTTTGCCCACGGACGATCCGTCAGTAGCGCACGACGGTGAGCGCCCGCTCAGCAACAAAGGCGTCAGACGCATGCGCAAAGCGGCAAAAGGCCTTCGCCGCCTGAACATTCCCTTCGACTCCGTCCTAACCAGCCCTTTGTTGCGTGCGCGCCAGACCGCGGAAATCGTCGCGAGCACACTCGGTATCGAAGCGCGGCTCGAAGAGATTTCAGGGCTCGCTCCCGAGAGCACACTGGAACACCTGATGTTTGGCCTGACTCGCTATCAAGATCGCGAGCATGTTCTGCTCGTCGGTCACGAGCCGTTGCTAAGCAATACCGGCGCTTATTTGCTCAGCGGGCGTCAGCCGGCAAACCTAACCCTCGACCTCAAAAAAGGATCGCTCTGCCGCATCGAGATCGAATCGCTTCCTGCCAGCAGTCCCGGCAAACTCCACTGGCTGCTAACACCTAAACAGCTGCGCTTGCTCGCTTAGCACCCTACGGGGGACAGACTTGCTCTATGCACGCGCTTCCAGCTGAATCGATTAACGGAGTCCCAGTGAAAACCAAACTGTCGAAATTAGCGCGCAAACGGCTGGAGCGATTCGTTACATTATTCGCCAAAGCTCTCGTCAGCGAGACTCCGGAGACCATCCATGACTTGCGCGTCGCGAGTCGGCGACTGCAGCAGGCTCTGCGTCTAGCGCTGCCCAGATCCAAATCCGGCGCAAGTCGAAAGCTCGTGCGCACGTTGCGCAAAGTCCGGCGCGCGTTCGGCGCCTGCCGTAATCTGGACGCGAGTATCGACTTGGTTCAGAAAAAGCTCGAAGCCGCCACGACCGCCTCGCTGCGACAGTCGTGGGAAACGGTGAGGCTTTGGCTGGAGCAAAAGCGCGCGACGGAAATCGAAGAAGGGCGCGCCGAGCTAAGACAATATGACGTTATCGATTTTATTGCTCGGGTCCAAGCGCGTATTGAAAATATCGATCAACCGGCCGACGGCGTCGGCCATCTGTGGGAGCGCTCGCAGGACGCGCTCGCCGAATGGCGAGATGCTCTCGTTTCCGCCAAAGAAGATCCTCAGGTCCAACGGATTCACGCCTTTCGAATCGCCGGCAAACGGCTCCGCTATCGAGCCGAGTCGCTCGCGGAGCTGGGCCAATCTTCGGTAAAGCCGTTGGTCGAAGGTCTTAAGGCGCTGCAGAATGATCTCGGCGATTGGCATGACCGCTCCGTCCTACGCCAGTACATCGCTGAATTTATCGGACGCCCCGGCGTCCTAGCCGAAGAGCCTGGCATGTGTCGCGCGCTTCTTTTGGAAATGGAGCGGGAGAAGCAGCGCGATCACGCGACCGTAAACGATGTTATCGCAAGAGCCGAAAAACTCGCCGAAGACTGGACCGAGCTTACCTCGAAGGAAGAGCCCGTGGAAGAATCGATTAAGGGCTAGTAGCCATTGCGGGCGACCACTCGGTCGACACGTTCGCGCAAATTTTCAAAGACTTCTTCGACTGTCCCCGAAGCGTCAACGATTTCGAATCCATACGTTTCGACCATCTTGTCAAATTCAGCCAGTAGCCATTTCTGATAACGCACGAAGCTATCGTACATGTCTTCACCCATGTGAAGATCCCTGCCCGACTCCCAGTAATCGAAGCCCGTGCTCTGTAAGACCCGCGTGACGAGATCGTCGATGCCGAGGCGCAGATAAAAGACCGCATCGGGCCGCAGCGCGAAGCCGTAAACTTCGTTGAGCCAGTCGGGATCGGAGCCGCGCACGATCGCCCGCGCCATGAGTGAGTAGATATAGCGGTCGGTCAAGACGATGAAGCCGGCGCGCAGTGCGGGAATAATCTCTTGCTCTAGCCGATCGGCAAAATCCGTCGCGTAGAATAAGCTCATCGTGATGCCGCCCAGCGTATGGCCTTCCTTCGCTTGCTTGAGCCGCTTGCCCGCCAATGCCGAACGAGTCATACCGGTGTCGAGGACCGCATGACCGTGATTCTCGAGCCATTGCTTGAGCAAACCGATATGCGTTGAACGGCCGACGCCGTCGGTCCCTTCGAGGACGATCAGCTTTCCCTTCAGCTCATCGAGATCTATATCCGGGAGCCCTTCGCCAAAGAAGTTAAATCGAGCCATTTCCTGACCTTTGTTTTTTTGGTACCGCCAAGTGCCTCCGAAACGATGCGGCGCACCTCGGCTTGTTGATCCTCGATGGAGCGGGTGGCGTCTATCGTGACCAAACCGAACTCATCGATCATGGCTTCATACTGATCGATTATTCGACCTTGAAAGAGTCGAAAACTTTCCTCCAGGTCGTCGCTCAGATCCAGATCCATCCCCGCCTCGTAGTACTTGATCGCATCGCGCCCGCCCAAAATTCGTTTCATGGCGACGTCGAGCGGCGTGCGGAAATAAAAGCCGATGGTCGGCTTGACCGCGAATGCGTAAAGGTCCCGTACCCATTTGGGACTGACGCCTCTGACAACGTCCCGGGCGAAGGCGGTGTAAATATACCGATCGGCCAAGACCACGGCGCCTGCTTTCAACGGCGGAATGATGTGATGCTCAGTGCGATCGGCGAAATCCGTCGCATGGATCAAGCTGAACGTCATCGGGGTGAGCATTTTTTTCTTTTTTCCCCGCTTCGTGACATCGTGGACCAAAGGCGAGGAATTCCACTCACTGGAGTAAACCACGTAACCTTCTGAGTCCAGCCATTTGTGCAACAGTGAAAGTTGCGTGCTCTTGCCGGAGCCATCGATCCCTTCGACAATAAACAAGCGTCCCGGAAAGCGGTGCTTGCCATACATTTTCATTCCGCCAGCCATGGACAGTCACTCCGTTTACAACTATTCCGTTTCAGTCGGGTATATCTAGCAGAGGAGTCCGGGCTAGCGCTAGCGACTGACCGAGGTGTTTTGTTAAATTTATGTTAAGCGCCTTCATGCTCCAAAACGCTCACACGATTCGCTCTACTTAATAGTATCTTAACTTCACATTAACAATACAGTCATGCTCCGCCCCTATTGTCAGATCCAATCGATCAAATGGAACCGACTCGGGTAATTTTTCGCAAAACTAAGTTCCGTTGTCGAAGTCCGTGCAGCGCGTTCACGAAACCTTAATCTGGGCTTAATATATCTGTAACAATAGAACGTTAAACGGTTAAAACAAAAGGAGAAAATCATGAAACGTACACTCGTGGCGCTGGCCGCCATTACCCTGCTGGGACTAGTACCGAAGACAGTCAAGGCGCAGATCATTCAGATCGATGGTTCGAGCACCGTCTTTCCCATTACCGAAGCGGTCTCCGAGGAATTTCAAAAGGCCAAAAAAGGCGCGGTTAAAGTGACCGTCGGTATTGCGGGTACTGGTGGTGGATTCAAAAAGTTCTGCCGCGGTGAGACGGATATTAGCGACGCATCTCGACCGATTCTCAAGCAGGAAATGGAAACCTGTAAGCAATCCAGCGTTCAATACATCGAGCTGCCGATCGCGTATGACGCGCTTACGGTCATGGTAAATCCAAAAAATGATTGGGTGAAGGCTTTAACTGTACCCGACCTAAAGAAAATGTGGGAACCGGCGGCTCAGGGGAAAGTAACCACCTGGAACCAGGTCCGACCCGAATGGCCGAATAGCCCCTTGAAACTCTTTGGTCCCGGCGCTGATTCCGGAACTTTTGATTACTTCACCGAAGCAATCGTCGGCAAGGCCAAATCCAGCCGGGGCGATTTTACTGCCAGCGAAGACGATAACGTGCTCGTTCAAGGTATTGCCAACGACCGCAATGCCTTGGGCTACTTCGGTTTCGCCTATTACATCGAGAACCAGAAGAAACTGAAAGCGGCCCCCATCGACGGTGGGAAAGGTCCCGTATCGCCCTCCGCTAAAACCGTCGAAGACGGCAGCTATCAACCGCTCTCCCGGCCAATCTTTATCTATGTGAGTAAGAAGAGTTACGACAGCAAGCCCGAAGTCAGAGAGTACGTGGAATTTTATCTCAAAAACGCGCCGAGCTTGGTCAAACAGGTAAAGTATGTAGCCCTGCCGCAAAATGCTTACACGATCGGCCTGGAGCATTTGAAAAAAGGCAAAGTCGGAACGGTGTTCGGCGGCGAAGCTGAAGTGGGCATAAAAATCGAGGACCTGCTCAAACGCGAAGCCAAATACTAACTTGCCTACTGACTGACCCTTCAGGGGATGCCCGTCCGTCCCCTGAAGCCAACATAGCGGCACCGCAGCAGAGGAAACCAAAGTGGAAACCAATCACGCAGACGCCGGTTATCTCGCCGCGCAAGCGCGCATAAGAACGATCCCCGTCGGTCTGACTGTGCAAAAAGTTCGCGAACGCTTCATCGAATTCTTGATGTTTCTATGTGCTGCCTCCTCCATTGCCATCACAGGCGGGATCGTCTGGGTTCTTTTAGCTGAATCGTGGCATTTTTTTCGGAATATTTCCCTCGTCGACTTTCTAACCGACACTCAGTGGACTGTTCTGTTCGAGAATCCCCGTTACGGTATCATGCCTCTCGTGACCGGAACGTTGGTCACCTCATGTATTGCGTTGTTGGTTGCCTTACCATTAGGGACAACCATTGCGATTTATCTGAGCGAATACGCGAACGTTCGGGTGAGGGAGATACTAAAACCCGTACTGGAACTCCTGAGCGCCGTCCCAACTGTTGTATTCGGCTACTTTGCACTTCTGTTCATTACGCCGCTGCTGCAGCAAATTCTTCCGGATTTGCCCGGTTTCAATATGCTCAGCGCTGGAATCGTAATCGGCATTATGATCATTCCCTACGTTAGCTCTCTCAGCGAAGATGCTATGAAAGCGGTTCCAATACATATTCGAGAGGGCTCGTATGCGATGGGTGCAACACGATTTCAAACCGCTATTCGTGTCCTCATTCCCTCAGCCTTTTCCGGAATCGCGTCGGCATATGTCCTTGGTTTCTCGCGGGCCGTGGGCGAAACGATGGTCGTTGCGGTCGCCGCCGGCACCCAGCCAAATTTGACCCTGAACCCCATGGAAGGCGCGGCAACGATTACCGCCTATATAGTTCAAGTCAGCCTGGGAGATCTCCCGCACGGGAGTGTTGCGTACCAAAGCATTTTCGCCGCCGGTTTGACGCTCATGTGTATGACATTAGTCTTCAACATCGCCGGTTACCTATTAAGAAAGCGTTATAGGGAGATTTACTAGAATGGTCGAACCCGAAAATATAGAAAAGAGACTGTCGGACAACAGAAGGTTTGACACGATTTTTGCCGTCATCGGTCTCATCTCCACTTTTGTTGGGATGATCACCCTGGCCGCATTGCTCTTTGATCTTTCAACCGACGGCTTGGGGCGAATCTCCTTTCAGTTTTTT
>DASXSW010000390.1:0-3120 GCA_036505755.1 Binatia bacterium
GAATTGAATTTGGAGGCACCGCGCTCATGAAGTCGCGCCCGTTACCCTATCCCGATCTTATTTTATACAATGGCAGGATTCGCACCTTTACCAATGAAACTTCTACTTGCGAAGCTCTCGCCTGCGCCGGTTCCCGCATTGTCGCCACTGGAACATCCGACGACGTCCGACGGCTTGCTGGACCCGACACTCAAGCAATCGATCTCGAAGGTCGCACGGCCATTCCCGGCTTGACCGACACTCACGTTCATCTGTCAGAGAAAGGCACGGCGGAAATGGAGCTGGTCGACTGTCGTGATTTCTACGTCGGTGTGGTTTCCGTGGGGGATATCTTGCAGCGACTTGCCAATGCCGCGGCCAGCGCGCCCAAGGGTTCGTGGATCGTTGCTCATGGCAGTCCGATGCAGGACTTTCGACTGAAAGACAAGCGATTTCCCGACAAGCATGATCTCGATAGCGCCGCACCGGATAACCCTGTGTCCATTTCGTTCGGCGCGCACATCACGGTCGGCAACAGTCTCGCCCTTGCAGCAGCAAAAATCATCGCCGACACTCCTGATCCGGCTGGCGGCCATATCAGGCACGATCCGCAAACCGGCGAACCGACGGGAGAGCTTCACGAGCGAGCCCAGTTAATCCTTAAAAAAGTCGCGCCGGAATTCAATTACCTTCAACTCAAAGACGGCATCGTGTACGCGCTCAATCAATGCCTTGAACGTGGCGTCACGACGGTTCACGACATCGTCCGCTACGCCGAACCGGTGCGGGCTTATCAAGAACTCTACAAAGAAAACCGCATGCACGCGCGCGTAAGCATTTTGCCGCGCGTGATCGAATCCATGATCGAATCGAAAAGTCTTATCGAGCTTGGATTGATCACCGGGTTTGGTAACGAGTGGCTACGCGTCGGCGGGGTCAAGATGAGCATCGACGGCGGCATCACCGGCCGCAACGCTTGTTTTTACGAACCCTATGAGGATGACGAACATAATCACGGCATCATCCGTATCCAACAGGACGAATTGAACCACACTGTGCAGAAATGTCACGACGCCGGACTGCGTTGCTGCGTCCATGCGATCGGTGACCGCGCTTTTGATATGGCGCTGGATGCCTATGAAAACGCAATTAAGCATTCGCCGCGCAAAGACCACCGTCACCGCATCGAACATATGGGCAACTGGCTTTGCACGCCCGAGCGGATGCAGCGCATGGTCCGCTCCGGCATCATCGCGATTCCAAATATCTCCATCGGCTATTACGTCGGTGATGCGATTCTCGACTGCGTAGGTGAAAAGAGGCTGACCAAGGCGTTTCCATTTCGTACGCTGTTGAAAAATGGTGTCACCATCGCCGGCGGCTCCGACTCGCCGGGTTACTGGCCGGTCGACCCGTTGCGCGATATCGCGGCGTGCGTATCGCGCAAGATGCGTTGGGGCGAGGTCTGGGTGCCTGAAGAACGGATTAGCGTCGGCGAAGCTTTTGCCATGCACACAACCACGGCGTCCTGGGTCGGCTTTGAAGAAAATGACAAAGGCACACTCGAAATCGGTAAATTGGCGGATATCGCCGTGCTGGCGGAAGATCCTTTTGAAATTCAAGCTGAGAAAATCAAAGATTTGAAAGTCGAGATGACCCTGGTCGGCGGCGAGATTAAGTACCAGGCCTAAGTGTGATCCGTCGTTCAACTGTGGCGGTCCACGCTGACAAACGGCCGGTGCGCCTGTCGCTCCGACGCCAAGTTGATTTTCTTGCGTTGCTTGTAAATGTGCAGGCACAGCTCCTCAACCGTCGCCGTGTGGGACTCCTTTGCTTCCCGCGCAGGCTGGACGGCCTCCCATTGGACGGTTACCGCTTGAATCTTGTCCGATTGGTCTTGCCACGAAACCCTCAGAAGCCTTCCACCTATGCGATCGATATAGTTGCCGGCGAAGCGCAAAATCAAGGACAGACTGAGCAGACTCGGAGGGCCCGCAAAAGGTTTTCGCTTTTTCCGCCCTTCCGCGTCCAGTTTTCGCAAATCTTCCGGCGCATAATGCTTTTCCAGGTCCATCGCCATGGATGTGCCTCGGTTCCATGCGTGGACGATGAAGTCTTCGCCGTGAGTCTTTATTTCAATCGATTTGAGTTCCATCGCCTCGAGGGACTGTCCGATGCAACGGAGAATTGAGGCATAACGCATCTTCACGGGCGCAGCTTCGTTTACGGTGCCGTCATTCGTTTCCATACGACTTTCTGGCAGCAACGAGTATGCCAAGAAAACGAGCACCAGATTCGATGATTTTCCAGTAAACCTTGTCGCGGCTGTGCAAATTTGTCCGAGGCCACTCAATCTCGTCGCCAAATGACCGTAAAACGTTCTTGCGCAGGGGATATGACCGATGGAGCTGGCCTATGAAACCGGCGGCGGTTAACAAAACTGATCAAAACGATATGCGAGCACCGGACGTCATCGAATCTTCATTTCGGCGACAATGATCTTTTCGTCGGGACGAGCCTTCCAAACTACATTGCGCGCCGCGCCGTAAATTTCTGCTAACGTGTAGAGCGGCACGAACGGCACATCTTCCATTAGGATTCGCCCGGCCTGCTGCAAGATTGCGACCCGTTTCTTTGCGTCGCCGGTTCTCTGTTCCTCATCGATGAGTTTGTCGAATTCCGGATTCTTATACTGAATGCGCGGAGTGACGCCGGAACGATAATATTGATCGTAAACCGTATCCGCATCTGCGGCCGGCCGGCCGACGTAATAAAACGGCAGCTTTCCGCCGTTGACTCCTTCTTTGCCCCAGAAAATAACGAACTCCTGGGACACCAGTTCGGTCTTGATTCCGACCTTGGCCAACTGATCGGCAATTACTTGGCAAACTTCCTTCGCCTTGGGATATCGGTCCGGCGAAAAATAGAGTTTGACGTCCGCTCCCTGTGGATAGCCGGCTTTCTCGAGCAGCCCTTTGGCCTTCTTTGGGTCGTAAGGATAGCGTTTGATCTTGGGATCGTAACCGATCACGTTCGCTCCCAGAGGTCCGTTCATGAGATAGCCGTTGCCCTCGTAAATATGCTTGATGATCACCGATGGATCGACGGCGTAATTGATCGCCTGGCGGAACAATTTATTGT
>DASXSW010000391.1:0-4411 GCA_036505755.1 Binatia bacterium
AGCTCGCTTAGAAAGCCTCTTAGGTCTTTGGCCACGGGACACTTCCTTTACTAGCAGGCTGCCGACAATGACTTTTCAGCGCGTAGTGCGTGCATTTGCAAAACCGAGGATGGAGAATGGAGGATCGAGAATCGCTATCTTCGATCCTCGATCTTCGATCCTCGATTACGTCGAGGGCCTTCTCTCGCGATCCCTCATTTCAAGAAACTCAAATCCAGGGCGTTTTGGATGCTGATCTTCTGCTGCATGCCGTTATTCGCGAACCATTGTGCCTGATCCGCCAGATTGTCTACGAGTACCTTCCCACTCGGATCTTGATACACGGGAATCGCGGCCTGAATTACTTTGGCAGGTACCTTGGTGTATTTTTCCAGAATCGCCGCGATGTCAGGATCCTTCGTGCCGTTTTTATGGAACAACTCGGCTGCCTTTAGGTATGCATTCATCCACCGCTGGGCCACAGGCCTGCGCTCCTTGATGAATTTGCCCGAATAGATGATGACGCCGACCTGGACCGGTCCCAGACCTTTGATCTGATCCGGCGTGCGAAAACGAACGGCGACTCCGCGCTCTGCGAAGCGGGCTGCCCATGGCTCGACCGCATAGGCCGCGTCGATGGCTTTGGTCTCAAAAGCCGTCACCTGGCTGGGAGCATCCAGAAAAGTCAGCTCGACATCGTTGATGGTGAGCCCGACTTCTTCGGCCATCTTACCCACGAGGTAGTGCTGAATGTTGCCCTTGGCCAGTATCGCGATTTTTTTTCCCTTGAGGTCTCTGAAGGTTTTCACTTGTCCTGAGTCGACCAAATCTTTGCGGACCGCGAGAAGTGAAAAGCCGTATCCTTCCCGGGCTTGGCCCTTGTCCGCCACGATGCGAAACGGCGCTTGCTGGGCGACGGCGTTAAAAAGTCCCGCGCTCGCGGAGCCGACCGAAACTTCCAGCTCACCTGCAACAAGGGCCGGAACCTGTTTTGCCGCCGAGGCGAAGTTGGTGATATCCGTATTGACACCCTGCTCCTTGAAGAATCCCTTCTCGACGGCGATGTAAACTGCGGCGTTGGAGATTGCCGCCAGATCTCCAAGCTTCACCGTTTCCGACTGCGCTCGGCCCAGCGAAGGCAACAGAACGACAAGCGCGATGGTCAGAGTCAGGTGGAGAAATAATTTTGTGCTTGTCATTTTTTTCCTTCCCATATTTTCCTCCTGAGATGTTGATATCGTTTCCCGCTGCGGAGTCAAACTTGAGCCGCATCTATCACGGCCATTCCGCAGGTGTCAACGCAGCACGCTATTGCCGCGCTCGCGTTCAAGACGTTCCAATCGTTCAAGCCGTTCAAGGCCCCCTCCTTCGTCCTCCCCCGCGTCGCAGGGGAGGAAAGCATGCCCTGAGCACCGTCGAAGGGAGGTGGAGGCCAATCCAGATCCAAATTCCAAAATTCGTAAGCGCGCGGTCTTTATTGAAATCAACGTGGTTCGTGTTCGTTCGAGCACGAGACACGAGCACGATCACGAGTTAGAGCCGCCGCCACGGGCACATCACTCCCTCGAACCACTGAAGAGTCCAGCTGCTCAGGATACCGAGGATGCCGAAGGCGATGGTGCAAGCAAACACCTGCTTTACGAGAAGTAACTGGTACGATTCCCACAGCAGAAATCCAAGTCCCGCCTTGGTGGCTTCGATCTCTGTGATGAAAACCAGGATCAGCGCCATCCCGGCTCCCAGCCTGAGGCCGGTGAAGATATTGGGTAAGGCTCCGGGAATCACGACTTTGGTGAAGATCTGTCGTTGATTTGCGCCGAGGTCCCGGGCGGCCTTGAGGAGCACCGGGTCAATCGCTTTCACGCCGGTGACCGTGTTGATGAGGACGAGAAACACTACACCAATCATGATGGTCATCACCTTCGACGTTTCACCGAGACCAAACCAGAGGATAAAGAGCGGGAAGAGCGCCGACTTGGGGATTGGATAGAGCGCGCCGACGAGTGGATCGACGGCATCTTCGAGGGCGCGGAACCATCCGACCAAAAGCCCCAACGCAATTCCGAGCAGGGAACCGTAAATAAATCCCTGCAGCACTCGATGCAGACTCACGGCGATCGCCCAAGGCAAACGACCGTCTACCGTCAGTTCGACCATGGTGCGAAGAACTGAAGCCGGCGCGGGAACCAGCAGTTGATTGACTTCGCCGAGCCGCACCACACCTTCCCAGATCAAAAGGAAAACGATCGGAGAAATGATCCGTAGCGGCCGATACCGTTTCCACAGAGACGTCATAAATCCTCCGCGAACTAACCGTTGGAGTGATGGAGTATTGGAATAATGGGTTCAATTCCAAGACTTCATTACTAAGATACTCTTCCGCACTCTGCTTGATTTACCCATCACTCCGAAAAAAATTGGTTGCAGGCTGCTCAAAAAGACCTCAGAGGCGAGGCTCGGCAAAGTCGAGGATTGAGAATGGAGGATCGAGAATCGCGATCTTCTATCCTCAATCTTCGATCCTCAACCCAGTCGCCAAGTTTTTTCAGCATTGTATTCCTACGTGAGCCCCTCTGCTTTGAGGGAACGTTCCACCTCATCGCGAATTTGCTCCGAAAGGTATTCGAGCAGCTCGACCTCGCCACGGCCCGTAATGCTCCGCGGCCTGGGAAGCCGAACCGGCACGATTTCCTTTATACGGCCTGGTCGAGCCGTAAAAAGGACCACGCGGTCACCGAGCAGAACCGCCTCATCCAGGCCATGAGTCACATAGATGAAGGTCCGTTTGGTCTCTTGCCAAATGCGCACGAGCTCCGCTTGCAGCACCTTGCGGGTCTGGGCGTCCAATGAAGCGAGCGGTTCGTCAAAAAGTAAAATGGCGGGATCGTTGGCAAGAGCGCGCGCGAGCGCGACTCTCTGGCGCATGCCGCCTGACAGCTCGTGCGGGTAGCGATGCTCAAAGCCGCGCAAATGAACTAACTCGATCAGTTTCTGAGCATTGGCTTCGCGCTCGGCTCTTGGCACGCTTCTCACTTCCGGACCAAAGACGATATTTTCCAGAACCGTGCGCCAGGGAAAGAGAGCGAATTCCTGGAACACCATCCCGGTTTGCTTCTCACCGTCTACGGATTTACTGACGTCGACCGTGCCGCTCGCGGGTTCCTCCAATCCCGCAATGATCTGGAGGAGAGTGGATTTGCCACAGCCCGATGGTCCAACGAAAACCAAGAACTCACCTTGCTCGACATCCAAACTGATGCCGCCGAGGGCCACCACCTGTTCTTTGGTTCGCTCGATGTGCCAGACCTTGGCGATATCTTTAAGACGCAGAATAGTTGCCATCATCGATCCGATTTTGTCCTGAGCCGCTCCGCCGCCCACATAACGGCGGCAACAATATTTTGATAACCCGTGCAGCGGCACAGGTTGCCGCTCAACCGCTCGCGTATCTCGCCTTCAGAAGGAGATGGATTTTCGTTGAGAAACTCATAGACGGTCATGAGAAAACCCGGTGTGCAAAAGCCGCATTGAAAACCCAACTTTTCTAAAAAGCCTTGCTGGATCGGATGAAGCGGATCGCCATTTTTCGCCTTCGCCGCCAGTCCCTCGACCGTGAGGATCGTTGCGCCGTTCGCCTGCACGGCGAGCAGCAAACACGAACGGACGGTCTCGCCCTTAAACATAACAGTGCAGCTGCCGCATATTCCTTGTTCGCAGCCCAGATGAGTCCCGGTCAGTCCGAGCTGGTCGCGCAGGAAATCAGCCAGCGACAGTCGAGGCTCGACGAGGCCCTGATAGCGTTTTTCGTTGACGGTGATCTCGATCGCGCGCTTGCTGCTCATCATAACCGCCGGTCGCGGCAGACTTGAACTGCCCTCTTGAAAACTCGAGCCGTCAACGCTGCGGCCACGTGTTTCCGATACGCGCTCGACGCATGAATATCGCCGGGCGGGTCGAGGAAGTCTCTAACAAGCGCCGCTGCATCAGGGATCGCATTAGGTTCTTGACCGATCAAGGCGCCCTCAACTTTGCGCGCCCGCACAGCGGTCGCCGCCGGCTTCAACGTTAACCTCTTTGCGGCTCAGAAGCTCCAGGACTCGGTCCGGAGTGAGAGGAATTTCATTCACCCGCGGCGCGAACGGAACGAGCGCATCCGCCAAAGCATTGGCAATCGCCGCCGGTGGCGCGATGGCACCGCCCTCGCCGAGTCCTTTGACGCCCAAAGGATTGAGCGGTGAAGGCGACTCCAAGTGCACCGTCTTTATGTTCGGCACCTCCATCGCGCCGGGCAAAAGGTAGTTGACGAAACTACCGCTGAGCAATTGTCCGTTTTGATCGTAAGCGATCTCTTCATAAAGCGCCGCGCCGATCCCCTGAGCGACACCGCCGTGGATTTGCCCATCGACCATCAGCGGATTGATCAGTTTGCCCG
>DASXSW010000392.1:0-3138 GCA_036505755.1 Binatia bacterium
TTCTTCGTCGCTTTGCTTTGCGCAAGCTCTTTCAAGATCGAATAGTCAGCGAGCTTGCTGCGATCGACCGTAGCGGCACGTTTGTCGACATAGGTCATCATCCTTACGAGGTTTTCGACGGCGGCCTCGGGCGGCACTAGATCGATGGTGGCGCGGGCGCGCATCTGCTCGTAACCGTTATCCAGAGTTTCTTTCTCGTCGGTCTGAATGATCTTTTTGAGAACGTCCATCGAGCCTTCCCGGTTGGTCGTCATGTATTGGGTCGCTTCCAAGTACGCCTTGACGAACCTTACCCATTTTGCGCGGTTCGCCTTTAACGCCGCGACCGTCACCGTGATCGGGCCGTTCATAAAGGGAGTCTTTCGACCCGCGACCAAATAGAAGCCCATTTGCTTCATCTTGGGCTCGAAGACAAAGTCGACCGGCGCGGCGTCGATGCCGCCGCGGATGAGAGCGGCTAATCTCTCCTGCGAACCGCCGAGCTGCAGTAAGGTGACATCCTTAGAAGTGTTGAGCCCGGCGTCTTCGAGCATGACCCGGAGGATCAGCGACGACTTCCCGCCGAGCCGGTTAATGCCGACTTTCTTTCCCCTGAGCTGCGCGAGATCGTCGATCTTTTCGCGTGTTGCCATGGTGTACGAGACGAGATTGTCCCAGCTGCCCAGTGATACGACGGGCACGCCCTGAATATTCGATTGCACGAGACCGGTCGGCGCGCCGGAGGTGGCATCGATGTCGCCGGAAATGAGCGCCTGATAGGTTGTCGGCTCGCTGTTGATCCGGATGATTTCGGCTTTGATACCGTTCTTTTCAAAAATCCCCTTCTCTTGCGCGATGAAGACCGGATAGGAAACCGTGGGAAATAGCGGCACGCCGATGCGAACTCTGTCCTGGCTGAATGCCACTGATGGCGTGCAATTTTCGAGGAGGAGAATCAGGAAAAGGACCGTCAGTTTGCTAACGTTCCGCATGAAACCTCCGTAACAGAAAATCCCCGCTTGCCTTTAGGCGATGGGAAATGTCGTCAGCGTATTACGGGCGTTATCATCGAGCAACAGTTGGCCGACTTCGGCTCGCTGTCAATTGCCGGTAGTGGTTCAGTTAGCTCAAGATCTCTCACTTCGTTCGAGATGACAGATTAATTGGTTTGCTGTCATTCCGAGCGGAAGCGAGGAATCTTTCTCGACCTGAAGATGCGTAGCGCACTCTAACTGAACCACTACCCAATTGCCGTCCGGGTTGACTTCGCGGTCTACGGTGGTACTATTATGCATCTTCTTCAGTATACGGCCTTCTGATAGAGGACATTAAAAAGGTTGAAGGCCCCTGTCAGTCTCTCTCCTTGCGAACAGATACTAAAGGAAAATCCGATCAGAGCGCGGTTGAGCAGTTGAGCCCCATGTTCGGCGCCCATTAGCAGTTTATTTCTCAGGGTCAAAGACATTAACATTCTCTTATAGGAGGAGAACATGGGTAGTAAATTATATGTCGGCGGTCTGCCATATTCCGTTACGGGTGACCGGCTACACGAAATCTTTTCGGAGCACGGGACCGTGGAATCGGCCAATGTGATCTCTGACAAATTCACCGGGCAATCGCGAGGGTTCGGCTTCGTGGAGATGAGCTCGGGAAGCGAGGCGCAAAAGGCCATCGACAGCCTGAACGGCACGCAGCTGGACGGACGCACGTTGACCGTCAACGAAGCCAAGCCGATGGCGAAGCGCGATAACTTCGGCGGCGGCGGTGGTGGTGGCCGTGGTAATCGTAGCGGCGGTGGCGGCGGACGTAACCGCTGGTAGTTTTTTCGTTAGGGAAATTAACGGCCAAAAGGGCAACCCATCGGGTTGCCCTTTTTTTGTGATTGAGCAGAAATTTCACCCGGCGCATTCTCCATGGAAAGATTTTTCGCCACCTGCCCGCGCGGCCTGGAGCCGGTCTTGGCGGATGAACTACGCCAGCTGAAAGCAGAAAAGATTCACGCCGTCGGCGGAGGCGTGCAGTTCGATGGCGATTTTTTTCTCTGCTATCGGGCCAATCTCGAAAGCCGCATTGCCAGCCGCGTCCTGTGGCAGGTGGCAACCGACGATTACCGCAACGAAGAGGATATCTATCGCACCGCTTTCGCGCTGCCGTGGACAGATTGGTTTGAACCGGCACGCACTATCCGGGTCGATGTCTCAGCAACCAAGAGTCCGCTCACCAGTGTCAATTTCGTCACTCTCAAAATCAAAGACGCGGTGTGCGACAAAATTCGCCGGCTCTCCGGCCGACGCCCGAGCGTGAACACCCGCGAGCCCGATATTCCGATTCAGGGCCATTTGACGGATCACGATTTTACGCTTTATCTCGACACCACAGGGGAGCCTTTGTTCAAGCGCGGCATGCGCATGGTCACAGGAGAAGCGCCGCTCAGGGAAAACCTCGCCGCCGGAATTCTTCGGCTCGCCGGCTGGGTTCCCGGCATTCCGCTGCTCGACCCCATGTGCGGCAGCGGCACGATCCCGCTGGAAGCAGCGCACATGGCCATCGATATCGCGCCGGGACTGGGACGCCACTTTGCGTTCGAGAAATTCAAACATTTCGACGGGCGTCGCTGGCGCGAACTGCGGCAACGAAGCGTGTCTCGGCAAAAACCAAAAATGTCACAGGCGATTTACGGCAGCGATCTCTCCAGCGATGTATTGAAAGCGGCGCGCGCTAATCTGATGGCGGCCGGCTTGGAAAAAATCGTCAGCCTCAAGCAAGCCAACGTCCTGGAAATTTTTGCACCGGCCCAGGAAGGGATCATCGTCACCAACCCACCTTACGGCGTGCGTCTCGGTGAGCAGCAGGCGCTCGCGGAATTTTATCCAAAGCTCGGCGACGTCTTAAAGAAACGATTCAGTGGCTGGCGCGCTTATCTTCTCAGTGCCGACATGCGCCTGCCCAAACTCATCCGGCTTGCCGCATCCAAACGCACGCCGCTGTTCAACGGCGCGCTCGAATGCCGTCTTTTCGAGTACAAAATGGTGGAAGGAAGGATGAACAGTAAGGGGTCACCCATTAGCAGGCAGGTCAAGAAGCACAGACGTTTCCTGTGAAAAGAATTTCTTCTTTTCCCTTTTCCCTTCTCGCACAGTCGGTGATCTTTCGGTAACG
>DASXSW010000393.1:0-3324 GCA_036505755.1 Binatia bacterium
GGATGGCCTGCGCGCGGCGAGCCAGGTGATCGTTCTTGCCGCGACCAACCGGCGCGATCTTCTCGACCCGGCTTTACTCCGGCCCGGCAGGTTGGGATTGGAGATCTACGTCGGTTTGCCTGACCTGGAAGGAAGGAAGGAAATTCTAACAGTGCTTTTGTCCGGCGTTGCTGAAAAACAAAAACTGGAGCAAGCGATCGAAACCGTTGCCGAGCGCACTGAAGGTCTTTCCGGCGCCGACCTTTCGGCGGTCTGTGAGAAAGCCAAAATGATCGGCTTGCGCGATGGGAACTATCGAAAAGATATATCTCTCTCAGCGGCTCATTTGCTCACCGCCCTGGAACAGGTTCTACAAGAACGGCGCGAACGCACAGACACCGGCGTGAGAAGTGATCGCACTTGAATGTTATTTTGCAACTAGGATCCTAGTCTTGCCTTTGCGCGAATCAGCCAATGTCCAAATTTCGAAATTCGAAGCACGAAATCCGAAATAATTACAGATTAAATCCGAAAGTCAAAAATTTGAATTGTTTCGAGCTTAAGGTTTCGTGCTTGGAACTTCGCGGGGGAGGAACAGCATGCCCTGAGCACCGTCGAACGGAGGAGGGGGAGATCTAGCCGCAAAGAACGCAAAGTGTGGGAGAAGGTTTGGAACCTGCCTCTTACTTCGTGCCCGCGCTGGGCTCTTCGGCGTGAATAGAATGAAAGAAAATGGGAGAGGCCAATGCATGGCAATACAGAAGTCATCGCCCGTTTTGTCAGCGATCTGAAGTATGAAGATATCCCGCGTGAGGTCGTGGAGCGCGCCAAGCGGCAGATCTTGGATGTCATCGGAGTCGCCCTGGCCGGCAGCACGCAAGAAGTCGGCAAGATAGCGCTCAAGTTTGTCGAGCGCACCGGCGGCACAGCGGAGTGCACGGTTTGGGGTACCAAGTTGCGCACCTCGGCGCCGCAGGCCGCGTTCGCCAACGGCATCTTTTGTCATGCCACCGATTACGACGACATGTGGCTGCCGGGTGCGCACCCGACCGGCGTGACTTTTCCTGCGGCCTTGGCGATCGCCGAATCTCTAGGCGCGTCGGGCCGTCAGCTGTTGGTTGCGCAGGTGGCCGCCTACGAGATCACAGGAAAACTCCACTGCTGCGCCGATCGGCGCGGCGGGTGGCATCCCACGCCAGTTTTTGGCACCTTTGGCGCCACCTCGGCGGTTGGCAAGCTCTTAAGCTTAGATGTGCCGCGCTTACAGATCGCCTTCGGCGTCGCGTCATCCGAAGCTAGCGGCATCGGCTCGCATAGCGGCACGATGACCAAGCCGTTTCACTCCGGGCACGGCGCGCGCAACGGCGTGGTTGCAGCCATGCTCGCCGCCGACGGGTTCTCCGCCAATCCTAATGTTCTGGACGGCGCTTTTTTTGAAACCTTCTACCGCGATGTATCATCGGAGAACTGGCAACTTACCGCGACTCTCGGCAATCCATTTCACCTGGCAACGCCGGGCATCGGCATCAAGATGTATCCCAGCGGCTATCACCTGCATCACACCTTCGAGGCCGCGTTGCAGCTCGTCAAAAAACACAACATCACGGCGGAGCAAATCTCTTCCATCGAACTAATCGTGCCGCGCCGCGGCCATTTCAACCGTCCCAATGTGCGGAGCGGTTTAGAAGGAAAATTCAGTTATCAGTATCACGTCGCAATGGCTATCCTGGATCAAAAGTTGACCATTGAGAGCTTTCACGACGAGCGCGCTTTGGCTGCCGATGTGCAGCAGCTGCTCAAGAAGATGAGCTTGCGTGTCGATCCATCGATCCCGCCCAATCCGGATATCGTTTATGAAACCGTTGTGATCAAACTGCGCGACGGCAAAGAAGTGAGCGCCGCCGAGCCGCTGCCGCGCAGCCATTGGCGTTATCCTTTGTCACGCGATGAATGGGTAGGAAAGTTTCGCGACAACGCGGCGCGGGTGCTCAAGGACGCGAACATCGAGAAGATTGTCGAAGTCGTCGACAAGCTCGAAGATCTGTCCGACGTGAACACTTTGACGGATTTGATTCGGCTCTAGGCTTCCAAGGCCGTTCAAAATGTTCAAGCCTTTGAAGGCAAATGGGGACGTATGGCAGAGAAATTGAATCTAACGGGTTCATTGAGTCGGTACATTGTCAGCGATCAGGCAGCCCGGTTACCTCAGCCGGTGGCCGAGCGCGCCAAGATTCACATCCTCGATACCATTGGCGCGATGATTTCCGGCTCGACGCTTAGGCCGGGAAAGGTCGCCATTGACTTCGTCCGCGGTCAGGGTGGACCTCTCGATACCACCGTCGTGGCGACGGATCTGCGCAGTAGTCCGATATTCGCCGCATTGGCCAATGCCATGACGGCGCACGCGGACGAGACCGACGACGCGCATTTTCCGACCGTGACCCATCCCGGGTCGGTCATTCTTCCGGTGGCGCTCGCGGTGGCGGAAACGCGGCATCGCTCCGGCCGCGATCTCATCATCGCCGTTGTCCTTGGTTACGACGTCATGTGCCGAATCAACAAAGCCGTCGATCGGGCGTGGATGGGCAACCGCGGACTTCATGCCGGTTCGCTGTGCTCCGTTTTCGGCGCTGCCGCCGCCGCCAGCCGCTTATTGGCGGCTAGCACCCAGCAAGTTTCCCACGCGTTGGCGCTAGCCGGAACCCAGGCATGCGGGATCAATACCTGGCGCCAAGATCCCGAACACATCGATAAGGCATTGTGCTTCTCGGGAGCGCCGGCGCGAAACGGTCTCACCGCGGCTCTGATGGCGCAGGCGGGCTTCACCGGCACCGCAACGGTTTTTGAGGGCGAAGAAAATTTTTTCAAGGCATTCTCGGAAAACTCCCGACCGGAAGAAGTGATCAAGGAGCTTGGCTCCCGTTACGAGATTCTCGATACCAGCATCAAGAAATACCCAGCCGGACAGCCGATGCAGGCGACGCTCGAAGCCTATTTCACTCTTGTGAAAGAAAATCGTCTTGACGGCCGGCAAATCCACAAAATCGTTGTTCGGCTTCCCGACACACAGGCGCGCACGATCAACGACCGCCACATGCCGGACGTTAACTGCCAATACCTCCTCGCCGTAGCGATGCTCGACGGCAAAATCGACTTTCAAAACTCCCATGACTTCGAACGCATGCATGACCCGCAGATACTCGAATTAAAAAAACGGGTCGAGATCGTGGCTGACGCCGAGTTGACCAAGAAATTTCCCGCGGTGCGCTCCGCGATCGTCGAGATCAACAGCGTGGATGGCCGCAACTTCAGTATTTTGATGGATCGTCTGCCGGGCGCGCCCTA
>DASXSW010000394.1:0-6939 GCA_036505755.1 Binatia bacterium
TTCGTCACGTGGTCAAGACGAGCGTCGGTATCGATCACTCGGGAATTTTCCCTCTGGTTGAACGTATAGCGTGACGGCGAAAGCGCCTTGGCGTCGAAAGTCGAGCTGATCGTATCGCGCATTTTCCAAATCAAATCGAGAGTTCTTGAAGTCTTGGCCTCGACCCGTACTAGAAAGACCTTTTTGCCGTCGACTATAGTGGGTACGGTATAAATTTCCGCCGTTGCGACCGAAAACATGCCATTCCATGAAGCGCGGTAGACTGCCTTTTCCCCCGCTTCAAATGGTAAAATCTTGGGTTGATAGACCGGAACCGACTCGGGTTTGATCATAGGCTGGCCGGCTTGATCGGCGTAAGCCAGTATCCCGCCCAGGACAATACATATGGCAATAAGGATAGGAAGCTTTGACCTGATCATCTCAAACGGCTTAGACGAATGGCGTCGCGAAACGTTTAGCCGCTAGATTATCACAAATCAAACTTTTCGGCGCCTACAAGTCGAAAAAACATGTCAAAGTAGCGCTTGAAAGCCGGGGCCGCCGCCCCGGCAATATTTTTAAGTGTCTGAAATAATTGCACTCGGTGGCGCATTTCATTACGATCGACACTGAATATGCCAAACATGAGGAGGACAAGATTCGTGTGCAAACGAACCCGGGCAGTGGCAGTAAATATACTATTCGCGGTTTATTTTGTATCGGCCTTAGAGCCCTCGGGCTTCGCCCAGGACCTCAATCCGTCAGCCGCTCCATCGTCGCCGTCAGGTCTGCCTTCGCTCCAGGCCGTTAAGTCGTGCATGAACGGTGCGGCGGGCGCTGAATGTCTCGATCAGCTCTTTGGCGCGGCGCTGGGAACACACTCGACGATGGAGCTTCTGCAACTCATTGAACGGTTCGAGGCCGAAGATGCGGAGCTCAGGCGTGATTGTCATCCGCTCGTGCATTCAATTGGTCGGGAAACCTTTCGCATCAAGGGCAATATTCATGAATCGTTCGCCGCTTGTGACCAGACCTGCCACTCCGGTTGTTACCATGGTTCTGTGGAGCGCTTTTTAAGGGGCGATACTATTTACTCCCAAATCGATAAACACCCGAGCACGGCCGAACTTAGACAGAAGGCCGTCGTCGCTTGCGACCCGAAGACTCCGCTGCGGTTTCGTTTCCAATGCCTCCATGGGCTCGGTCACGCCCTGTTGTTTTTCTCCCGCTATCAATTACTTCCTTCGTTAGAAGTCTGCGACGTTTTGCCCGAAGACTGGAGTCGAAATTCTTGTTATGGGGGGGTTTTTATGGAAAATGTCGTCAACGCGACGCCGGAGAGCCGCGATTTAAGCCCCACCGATTATCATTATCCGTGCAACAAACTGAATCCGAAATACCGCGGCGAATGCTACATTATGCAAACCTCGCGCATGACCGAAATGGGACTTTCCACCGAGGAGCTATTTCAAGAGTGTGACAAGACCGGCGAATTTCGCCATCAGTGCTCGGCGTCGGTCGGCCGGGATTTGTCAAACTTTGCCCGCGCCGGACAAACCCGAGCGACCGCGGAGAAGTGCGAAATTGTTAGGGGCGAAAGCCGCTTCGCCTGCATGCGCGGCGTCGTCTATGCGCTGATCGATAACACGTGGAACGGCCGCTATGCGCTGCCGTTTTGTGCCGCGCTCACCCAAGAAGACGATCGGAACACTTGCTTCCAGACAAGCGCGCACTATTTGAAAAACATTTTCGAAAAGTCATCCGCGGAAATTGCGAACGATTGCACGGAACACTTGAGCCAACCGGCGCGTTGTGTTGAGTTATCGTTGCGGTAGTCACGTCCTCGATTCGCCGCACGCCGGTGAGCGGCGCATCCGAGAGTCGTTGGGTGACGAGAGAATCTGTAATTTGTCGTGAACGATTTACTTTCTCATGCGGTGGCGAAAGAACAGCCTTGCGACTCGCTCCGGTTAGTGCCAAAGTAAATCGTTCGAAAGAGTTACGATCAGCGAAATCGCGGAACACACTGCGGGACATGAGTTTACCGGTCTTGCTACTGATTGACGACGAGTACGGCGTGCGCGAATCGCTCAAGATAGTTTTCAGTAAGGATTATCGTGTGCTCGAAGCCGACAGCATCGACGCCGCTATTCTCCAGGTCCAGGACGCACACCCCGACGTCGTGCTGCTTGACGTCCTGATGCCGAAAGCCGATGGTCTCGAAGTCCTCCGGCGCATTAAACAAATCCATTCCGGCTGCGAAGTGATCATGCTGACCGGCGTCAACTCACAACAGCTGGCGGCAAAGGCAATGGATTGCGGCGCGTTCGACTTTATCGGCAAACCCTTCGACGTCGTCGATTTGCGCCAGAAAGTCTCACGGGCGTTAGCGCAGGTGGCTCAACGGGCAGGGGCATCTTCGGCTTAGAGCTCGATGAAGAAACGCGCATGTCGTAATAGTTCTTCCGGCGCGTTTCGGCATACTCCTCCGCAATAATATCAAAATCTTGTGCAAATTTCGGACACGCCGGGCAAGTTCTTTGTTCGTGCCGGACTTTATGGTTGATAAGCGTCCGTCAAAAATTCTCATCTTCGTGGTCGCGGTCGCTTTACTCGCCGGTTGCGCCCAACTCAAACAATGCGCCTACGAAGGCGTCAACCGGGATGATTGGCAACAACCGCAGAGAGTCATTGCGGCGCTCAACGTCCGTCCGGGTGATCAGGTCGCCGATTTGGGATCAGGCGGCGGCTATTTTACCTTCAGGTTGGCTGAAGCGGTCGGCCCCGCCGGTAAAGTTTATGCGGTGGATATCGACCCAGACATGGTCGATCTCATCGCCAAACGAGCCAAGCAAGAGACGGCTGCCAATATCGACCCGATCCTCGCCAAACCGGACGACCCGTTGCTGCCGAAGGCAGAGGTCGATCTGATCTTTACTTCGAATACTTACCACCACATCGACAATCGCATCGCTTACTTTTCGAATCTGCGCAAATATCTTCGGCCTGGCGGCCGAATTGCCATCATCGACTTTGATCGCCGCTCATGGCTAATGGGACTGTTTCGCCATTACACGCCAAGTGAGTTTATTAAGCCGGAAATGGAGCAGGCAGGCTATTCGCTGCAGGAGGAATTGAATTTTTTGGACCGCCAATCCTTTCTGATTTTTACGGTGAAACCGTAGTTGAAAGTAGTTTGACGGGCTGGCGTGACTAGCCGGTTTGCCAATGGTTCTTTGTGGCCGGTTCATGCGACCGTGTCGTCATCAACTCTTCTAGCAGTTTCACCACATCCCACGGCTCGCGTAAATTGAACTGCGCCCCGGTGCGCGCGATACCGACCCGAACCGAATAGGCATGCGCGGGCAAAACCCTAAAGATATCTTCGTCATCGCTGTCGTCGCCAATCGCGAGAACGAAATCGAAATCCTCCTTCGATAGCCATAACTGTGCGGCCTTGGCCTTGCTGATGCCGGAGCTTCTAATTTCGACGGTTTTACTTCCCTGCACGACTTGCACGTCGATATTTCCCGTGAAACTTAACAGATCGTCGGCAATCTCGCGGGCCACAACCATCGCCTGTTCGGGGTCGGCCGAGCGATAATGCCAGACCAAAGAAAAGTCTTTATCTTCGATGAATGCGCCGGGTAGCCGGTCGACGTACATCTCGAGCAGCGGCAGCAATTTTTCTTTCCAGCTGGTGGCGTGCGAGCTGGCCAATCTCCATTCGGAGTTTCGCTCCTTGATCCAGGCCCCATGCTCGGCGGCGAACGCGATGGGCAAGCGATCGAACCAGCTCTCCATACTCGGTCGATCCCGGCCGCTGATAATGGCGACTTCATTGCGCACATCGGCTGCGAGACGCGAGAGTAAATCAATAACTGCGTGCGGCGGTTTCGCCGCTCGCGGGTGGTCCGCGAAGGGCACCAGCGTTCCGTCATAGTCGAGCAGAATGAGCCGCCGCGAACTGCGTCGATAGCGCTCGGCCATCGCTCGGCGGTTGGCGGGACTTGGAAGCTTACCGTAGACCCTATCTCGCTCTGGCCCGACAAAGATCAGCTCGCTGAAAAAGCCCTGCGCCCAGCGCGCCAGGTCGAATCGACGCAAGCGATTCTGCATAATTGCGACGCGCCGCTTTTGCTCTACCAGCGGCATGCTCAAAGCCTCTTCCAGGGCTTTGGCGATTTCTTGCCGGTTGTTGGGATTGATGATCAGCGCTTCACCTAATTCGCGCGCCGCGCCGGCCATTTCGCTCAATACCAGAACGCCGCTCTGATTGGTTCGGCTAGCGATGTACTCCTTGGCAATGAGATTCATCCCGTCACGCAAAGGCGTTACCAGCGCCACGTCGCTGATCGTGTACAATGCGACCAGTGACTCAAAAGACAAAGAGCGGTATTGATAACGAATCGGCGTCCAGCTCACACTGCCGAACTGCCCGTTGATTCTGCCAACCAGCTCTTCGATTCCTTTTTTCATCCGCTCGTAGTCTTCGATACCGATACGTGACGGAACGACAACCATGAGCAGTGTCACCTTGCTTCGCCAATCGGGATTGCTCTCAAGAAAGGTCTCGAACCCTTCTAGCCGGTTCAGGATGCCTTTTGAATAGTCCTGCCGGTCCACCGATAAAATCAGTTTGGTTTCCGCCAGCGTTCGCTTGAGGGTTTCTTTCTCTTCGCGCACGACCGTGCTGTCGGCCGCGGCGGCAAATTTGTCGAACGGCACGCCCATCGGGAAAGATGCAACTTTGACGGCTCGGTCATGTACCAGCAGTTTGCCCATTTGGTTCTCATAGCCGAGAATTCGCAGAACGCAACGGAGAAAATATTGTGCGTAGTCAAATGTGTGAAAGCCTACCACGTCGGCACCGAGCAGGCCCTCGAGGAGATCGCGACGCCATTCGGCTGGCATGAAGCGAAAGATTTCATAGTGAGGAAACGGGATATGCAAGAAAAACCCGATCGAGAGATCGGGTAGCCGGGCGCGGATGAGCGCGGGTAATAGCATCAGGTGATAATCATGGATCCATAAGAGGTCGCCCGGCTTAAGAATCTCCAGCGCGGCCTCGCCGAAAGCTTCATTTACCTTTCTATAGTGTGCCCAATATTCCGGCTCATAGCGCGCATATGAAGGAAAGTAATGAAACAGCGGCCAGATCGTTTTGTTGCAAAAACCGGAATAGAAAGCTTCGATTTCTTGCTCGGAGAGAAAGACCGGATAGGCGTGGAAGCGGGATTGCGCTTCCAATTTAACCCTGTCTTTGAGCTGCGGGCTGACCCGGCCTCCCGGCCAGCCGATCCACACATATTCAGCATTTCCAATGTTGGGAATTTCAATGGTTTCGAGCAACGCGTGCAGACCCGTAGCAACACCGCCGGCGCTATTTTGAAACTCAATATCGCCGTCCTTCTCGGCCACAGTGAAAGGCAATCGATTGGAAACGAGCACAATTCGTTGGGGTGTGTGAGCTGGCAAATGTGTGACCTGCCGACCAGAGTCTAAATCCGTAGCAGTTAAACCGGATCCATTTCGCGCGCCGATGTCTACGATGTTACTATAATACGTCGTCATGTATCCACTAAGTCAAGCGAAAGAAATCGAAAAGTTTCTCGGAGCTGGGCTCCAAACCCCGGTGCCGAACCCACTCACACGGCCCTTTTGCGGTGTACACGAGAGTGCCGGACTATTGATCGAAACAATTGTGCCGAATGTTCGCCGCCGGCTCTCACGCATCACATAAGTTTGGCATAACAGCCTGCGGCTTTCTTCGACCGCAATTGGCCTTCTCGCCACGGGCCGTGTGATCGAGGTGCGGGGTGGAAGTCGGTCGGCCCACCCCGCTAAGTCCAATTGGATATCGGTTCATGCAGCATCGATGCGCAATCGAATGATACATCGATGCTCGTCAACCGCTGATAGACGTCAAGCGCAAAAATTTCGCAATCGGACAGACATGTCGCTGCGGAGCTGCTTGCGCGATGTGCGCCGCACAATTTGAGATCACGGGACCTAAACTTTCCCGATCTATTCTGCAGCGGGATTGATTTCAGTCACTTTGGGTTGGCCATCTTTTTCGCTGAACGAAATGGTGACCCTCGCCCCGACTTTAACATGCTCGATGCCTTTGGTAGCCTTCGTCGTTTCGAAGGTTTCCTCGCCTCTCTCAGTCTTAAGGACAATTCGATTCTCCGCCTTATCGACCTTCAAGATAGTTCCCTTCAGTTCAGCGGCACTCAGGGCCGTCGGAAGGATTAGCACCAAAAGCATCAAGAGAAGCCTATTCATTGCGATTTCTCCCATTGGGCCCGACGCTCATCGCTTAGCCTTTTTGCGATGAATCGTCTTTTTTCTCTTCCGGCTTTTGTCCCTGGGCCGTTCCCGGCATGCCCGTGTCAGGTCCGCTGCCCTGGGAGACGCCTGGTTGGTCCGTCGGCGATTTCTCGGACATCGGAGCCGGAGGTGTCGCACTGGACGTTTGAGGCGCCTGGTCTCCTGCCTTCTTTTCGCCGCAGCCGCCAATGAATAACGCGAGCCCCAAAGTCGTGGCAGCAACCCATATTAGTTTTTGGTCTTTCATGCCGAATCCTCCTCGAATAATAAAATTTAGAACCCTATTTTTTTAATTCGATGACGCGACTCGTCGAATCGCCGTCAAAACACGCATTGCAGAAAGAGCGATAACAACGCTATCTAACAATCTTTTCGTGATTTGTCCTTTCAAAACTCTCAGCAGGATAAGGATCAAGATAATGCTATCGCCTACCTTCGCCATAATTCTCCCAATGGATGCGTCTATTTTCATGAAAAGTTCCCCTAAAAAATTGTGACCGAGCAGCGTCAGTATTCGCCTCGTTCCCGCCTTAATCTCTCCAACTCCCGGCGTTGTCTATCAATTTCCGCCTGGTTGCGGCGGATCTCGTCGTCTTGTTGGTAATTTCGGTTATCTTGGCCTTGCAG
>DASXSW010000395.1:0-2997 GCA_036505755.1 Binatia bacterium
GCGCGCACGACCTTGAGCACAAATGGCCGTCGCTCTTTTACGGTCTTTTCACGGGTCACCACGGCATTGACGTGATAGGAAATCTTCAGCGTGCCGATATCGATAAGATCGCGAAAGCCCATCTTCTCCGCTTCTCTCACCAACGGTTCTCCGAGCAGCGTAAATTGCGTGATGTTGCGCGACAACGCGGCGAGGCGCTGGGGATTTTCTCCCGTGGCGATGATTTTCGTATCTTTTTCGGGATCGATGCCGAAACGGCGAAGCGCGAGGCGCAGGGTCATGTCCGACGTCGTTCCCAACCGGTTGACGCCGCCGATCTTGCCCTTTAACTGCTCGACGCTGGTGATATCAGCGAGAGAAACGATATGATCGATGAATAGCGGCAGATTGGTCGAAACCATCACCGTGTCTGCGCCGGCTAACCGTGAGGTCACGAGGGTTGCGGAAGGAGCGATGATGAAGTCGACCTCGCCGGTCAGCAAGGCTTGAATTACAATCGTGCTCGCGCTGATGGCGATCACTTCGGCGGTCAAACCGTTCTTCTTGAAGAATCCCTTCTGATCGGCGACCCATATTGGCGTATTCGAGGGTGTGCTTCCCGCCCACGCGATGCGCATGCGTTCCTGGGCGCTGGCGATTTCAACGAATGAAAGACAAACGGCGATGGCAACCACGTACCGCAACCATTGACGCATCAACTTCTCCTCCCGTGCGATAATCGACCGGCGTTAAACCAGGCTAAGTCGAGTGGGCGGAATATATCGTCCGGAAGATTTTGCTGTCAATCGGAGCCACGGAATACACGCGAGGCCGTTGGCATACCATCATGATCGTGATTATTATCGGGACAACGGTGACGTCACGTTCGCGCCGAGCTTGTCGAGCCCGCGATGACGAGGTGAATCATAAAGGGCAACCGAGAAGAAAGCAGAAAAAATGAACCTGCAAAGGTGGACGCTACTTTCCGCGATCTTCCTGCTCACAATGCTACCTATCAAACTCGAAGGCACGGATGCCAGCGCAGAGTGGCAACGCGTGGTTGCCGCGGCCAAGAAGGAAGGCAAAGTCGTCATCGGCGCGCCGCCGGGCAGCGATTTTAGAAACGAAGCGCAAGCGGCGTTGAAGAAACGTTTCAATGTCGATGCCGAATTCATCCAAGCACCGGGACCAAACCTGATGAGCAAGGTCGTTGCAGAGAAGCAAGCCGGCGCAGCGTCGGTCGATGCTTTTTTGATCGGTCCCTGCACGGGAAATTCTCTGCTCAAAGCGGATCTGTTCGAACCGCTCGCACCGGCGATGGTTCTACCGGAGGTCAAAGACCCGGCGAAATGGTTCGGCGGCCACTTGTGGGCCGATAATCAGACCGCCAAGAATTTACTCTACAGCTTCGTCGCGCAGATAACGCCGTCACTGTACTACAACACGCAATTGGTCAAGCCGCAGGAAGTGCGCAGCTATAACGATCTGCTCGATCCTAAATGGAAAAGCAAAATCGGTCTACGGGATCCGCGAGTGCCCGGCGGCGGGCTGGCGATGTGGGCTTTTCTCTTGGACTTGAAGGGCGAGGAATATATTAGAAAGCTGGCGCAGCAAGAAATGTTCGTCGGCCGCAATGCGCGGCAGATCGCCGATGCTCTGGCTAAAGGAACGTTGTCGTTGACTATCGGCGTCGGCTACCGGGATTTTGACGCGTTTCTCAACGCGAACCTGCCGGTCAAACATCTGCCGACGCTCAAGGAGGGCACTTACGTCAGCGGCGGCAATGGCATCATCGGCATCATCAAAGGCGCGCCCCACCCGAATGCCGCGAAGCTGGTGTTTAACTGGTTACTCAGTCGAGACGGGCAAGAACTGCACGGAAAAACCGCGCAACAGCCGACACGCCGCCTGGACGTCGATACCAAAGGATTGGATGGCCAAGCCGCCAAGGATGTATTGACCGTAGACGAGTTTCGCCGCTTTCAGAACTTCACGGAAGACAAGTGTAACAATTCCTGGTTTCCCGGCGCGAAGTTGGCTGAGGCCGTGCTGAAGTAATGCCTCTCCGATTGAGAAGCAAGGATTTCACCGCGAAGCGCACGAAGTCTCGAAGCATTCGAATTTCTGCTAGGTTACTGAACGAACGGCGAGAGACATCAACTTCTGAGACACCACACTAGACTCTTAAACTTCGTGTTCTTCGCGTCCTTCGTGGTGAACCTTTGGTGAAGAGTCGGTCTTTTAGTGTGTTAACGCCTGTCCGAGATTAACGATCACTTCTTCAATATCGTCGAGGGAATTCCAGCGCGGCGAGCCGCCGAGGTGGGGCGTGACAATGACATTGGGAAATTTGATGAGCGCGTCGGCGGCATCGCCCGGCTCTTCGTAAAACGTGTCGAGCCCATAACCGCCCAAGTGACCGGAAGTGAGAGCGCGACGCAGTGCTTCGCGATCGACGAGAGTGGGTTGCGATACGTTAATCAAGAACGCGCCGGTCTTAATCACGGAAAGTTCGCGATCGCCGATAAAATTAACGGTTGTCGGACCGCGCGGCAGATGCAGGCTGACACAATCGGAAGACGCGAGTAACTCGTCCAAAGAACAATACGCTGCCTGATACTGCTGTTCGACCTCTGCCGGCAGGCGCGTGCGCTGCGAGTAAACGATGCGCATCCCCAGCGCGATGGCGCGGAGCGCCAATTCTCGGCCAATCTCACCGAGGCCGACGATACCCAATTGTCTACCATAGAGCGTAACCATTCCCGGAATACGCGCCCAATTTCCATTGGGTGTGTGTGCGCGCTTGTACCTGGTCGGCTCGTAGCCGGCTTTTTTTAGTTGCTCGACGCTTATGAGGTTGGCGTTCTGCGTAAGTTGGCGGGCGAGCGCGAGCATCAGCGTCAGTCCCTGTTCGGCCGTGGAAATATTCGCCCGGCGCCTGATGGTCAGGACTTGAACACCTGCGCGCTCGCAAGCGGCGCGGTCGATATTGCGCGTCGTGAAACCATATTTTTGGAC
>DASXSW010000396.1:0-4302 GCA_036505755.1 Binatia bacterium
TCCGAGCCCTGATCGTTATCGCTGCTCATCATCTTCGCGATCAAGTCCGACTGCAAACCGCCGCAATTGATCAGATATCGGGTTCGATAGTCGCCGCCTGAAGTTTGCAGCACAATCTCGTCGGGGCGGCGATCAAGAATGCCGACGACTCTTTGGGACAAGCGGATGTCGCCACCGGCATTGCGAATCTCATTCGCGTAAGCTTCGGCAACTTTTTTGTAGTCGATGATGCCAGTCTCCGGAACATACAGTCCCTTGATGCCGATCGCGTGGGGCTCTAATTCTTTCATTCGTTCGGGCCCGATGACTTCTATGCCCTGAAGTCCATTGGCCACTCCCCGGCGGTGCAGTTCCTCGAGCCGCGGCAACTCTTGCGCGCTAATTGCCACGACCAATTTACCGCAGATCTCGTACGGCACGGCGTGTTCGTCGCAGAATTTCAGCAGCGCTTTGCGGCCGGTGACGCAGGTTCGCGCCTTTAGCGAGCCCGGACGATAGTAAAGTCCTGAGTGAATGACGCCGCTGTTGTTGCCGGTTTGATGACGAGAGAGCCCAGCCTCTTTTTCTAAAATGAGGAGTCGCACATTGGGGTGCTCCGCCGTGATTTTTAGCGCCGTGGCAAGGCCGACGATGCCGCCGCCGATAATTGCCAGATCGTATTGGGACGCCATCGTCAGCGTGCGCGTCAGATGTGGAGCAGGTTGCGCGAATTCTTTTCCATGAAAGTCTTCACGCGTTCCGGATTCGACTGCGCGTCGATGGCGGCGAAGCCTTTGCCGAGCGGGCCCAGACCGCCACAGTAGTCGGAACCGAAGACCATATTCTTTTCGCCCATCTTGTCGACCAGAAATGCCAACGTGCGAGCATCGGAACTGGCGCAGTCGATCAGAAAATGTTCGAGAAAAATGTCCGAGTAGCGCTGCTCGCCGTTGGGTCCTTTGTGTTTCCAAAAGAAACGATGGAGCAAGAGCGGCAAGCCACCGCCGGAGCTACGGATGACAATCTTCAGATTCGGATAACGATCGAACAGACCGCTGGCGATCATCCGCAAGCAACATTCGGCGACTTCGCCATCGGAAAGCACGGCATAGGCAACGCCGGCGCCGCCGTCCTCCAGGCGACCGAGAGTCGGATCCTGAGCGGTGCCGGCGCCATGCAGGAAGATGGGAAGATTTAGCGCGGAAATTTTCGCGAAAATCGGGTCCATTTCAGGTGTGTCGACTAACATTTGGCCGTCGACATGGGGGTAGAGCAGCACGGCGCGAAAACCTAGCGACGCCGTGCGTTCGATTTCCTGCACCGATGCGTCGATATTTTTGAGCGACAGCGCGGTAATCCCCATCAAACGGTCATTGCGCGGCGCCAGTCGCTGCGCCAGGAGGTCATTGGACTGTCGGACAATTTCGAGGGCCTGATTGGCCGGCAGCTGATCGGCATAAACGCCGGCGCCTTGGCAGATCAATTGTATATCCAGGCCGACTTCGTCCATCTCTTTGATCCGCTTCGAAAAATCCGGGCTATCGTGGGCGTCGATATGCGGCCGTTTGCCCGTAAGTTCGCTGATTCGATCAGCAATTTCCGGCGCGGTATGGTGAGCATGCCAATCTATGAACGTTGCCATGTTTTGTCTCCCTTGTGAACTTTGACTCGATTTCGAATACTGCGGATCGGCTAACTCAGTCAAGAGAAAGCGCGCCGAGTCGTTTTGGACCAAGCCACGGCGAGCGGAATACCCTCTTTCGCGACAAAGACGCCGGTGCGGACGAAGTAGTTTTCCAGTTGAGCTGCGATCGGTCGCCGGAATGAAGCAAATTATTTTTTGGGCGCACCGACAAACTCGGATTTGTCTCTCAACCGGCGCACCAATTCCTCGTAGGAAGCATTCGCAATGACGCGATTGAATTGCGACCGATAGTTGTTGACCAAACTGATATTTTCCGCGACGACGTCGTAGACCTTCCACTCGTTACTGATCAGATGAGCCTTATAATTGATCGAGTACTCTTCGCCCTTGCTGGTAAGAATCTTGCTGCCGACATCGGCGTAAGTGCCGTCGATCCGCTCGTTGACGTAAACAATTTTTTCGTCGGTGTAGGACTCGATGATTTCGGCGTAGGTCCGTTCGAGAACATCGGTGAAAAGCCGGACGAATTCTTCCTGTTCCTGGGGAGTGCGCCGGCGCCAATTGGAGCCAAGGGCACGTTTGGCCATTTCCGTGAAATCAAAGCGCGCAAAAAGAATTTGTCGCAGCTGATCACGGCGCTCTTTTAACTTTGCCGGCGGTTTTAGGCGGGGATCGTTGAGCACCACCAGCGCCTTTTCCACCGTGGACTTAATCTGGTCCGTCGGTAGTCCGGCGTGGGCGCCGACCGAGCTCAAGCTCAGCACCAAAAACAGAAAACCGGCAAGAATAGGCTTACTTCTGTGTCTCATCTTTCCTTTCACCTTTAGACGTGAGATCGCCTCCGACAATCTTGCCGATCAAATCGGGAATATCGGGAGGTGACTCGGTTTCTCTGATCTTTCCGCCCGGCGGAATAATCTTATCCGAAGCGCCGGGGGTAAGGAGTACGAATTTGTCGCCGATCAGGCCGCGGGCGCGAACCGACGCGATGACGTCATCCTGGAGTTTCACTCCATCATTTAATCTCACGATCAAACGGGCTCGATCATCTTCAGATAAACCCATCGCATCTACACGGCCGACTTTGACCCCGGCGATTTCAACTGGGTCACCGACCTTGAGCCCGGCCACCGAGGGAAAATCAGCGATCACAGTATAGCCACTGGCGCCGAAAACTTCGAGCTTGCCGAGTTTAATAGCGAGATAGCCCAAGCACGCGATGCCCACGAGCACAAACAGGCCGACGATCATTTCGCTCCGTGTGTGGTTCACTGCTTTGATCTCCTATAAAACCGCGATGGGACCTTCGGTTTCTACTTGTATGAATTGGCGGACAATCGGATTACTCGAGTTAAGAAATTCCGCAGTCGTCCCGACTTCGATGATCACGCCGTTGGCAAGCATCGCGACCTGGTCCGAGATCTTGAACACTTCCGGGATATCGTGGCTGACGACGATGCCGGTAAACTTGAAAGCCGCATGCATCTTCTGAATCAGCTGATGTATGCTTTTTCCCAGGAGCGGGTCCAAGCCGGTGGTGGGCTCATCGAAGAGCATGATCTCGGGCTCGGTGACCAAGGCGCGCGCGAGCCCCGCTCGTTTCTTCATGCCGCCGCTGACCTCGGCGGGAAATTTGTAGCCCATGCCGGCAAGCCCGACCTGAGCGAGACTCTCTTCGACTTTCTTTTGGATCTCCGACTCGTTGAGCTTGGTCCTTTCCCGCAGCGGAAAGGCGACATTGTCGTTAAGCGTCATCGAATCGAGCAACGCCGCGCCCTGAAAGAGTACGCCGAATTTTTTCCGGACTTCATTGAGCGTTTTTTGGCCAAGTTTCGTGATATCTTGGCTGTCCACTAAAATGCTCCCTCGGTCGGGCAGCAAAAGCGCATTCAAGTGTTTCAGCAACACCGTTTTGCCGGAGCCGCTGCCACCGATGATCGTCGTGATCTTGCCGGTCTCGAGTTCGAGGTTAATCCCTTTGAGCACCTCCTGGTCCCCAAAGCTCTTGTGCAGATCGACGACGCGAATCATGGGGCTAGAGCATGACCGAGGTCATAAAATAGTTCCAAACCAAGATCATGACGAAACAGAGCACGACAGATTCGGTGGTCGCTTGGCCAACGCCGGTGGCCATTGGGGGCGCGTTAAATCCCTTGTAACAGCAGATCCACGTAATGATCAGTCCGAAACTCACCGACTTGAGAAAGCCACTTAGGACATCTTTGAAGACGACGCTGAGCTCCATGCCGGCGAAGTAACTGCCCGAGCTCACGCCGAGGAGCTGCACGCCGACGACGTATGCGCCGTAAATGGCGACGACGTCGAAGATCGCCGTAAGTAAGGGCATCGAGATCAAACCGGCGATAATGCGCGGTGAAACGAGATACTGGATCGGATTGATCGCCATCGAATAGAGCGCATCGATCTGCTCGGTGACTTTCATACTGGCGATTTCCGCGGCAATCGCCGACCCGGTTCTCCCGGTGACCATGAAGGCGGAAAGCACGGGGCCGAGCTCACGGAGTATGCCGAGGGCCACGGCGGAACCGAGAAAATTTTCGGCGTTAAATTTCCTCAGACTGTAGTAGCCTTGCAGGCCCATCACCATGCCGGTAAAAACGCCGGAAAGGATGACGACCGAAAGCGACTCCACGCCGATGGTGCGAATATGATAGATG
>DASXSW010000397.1:0-18916 GCA_036505755.1 Binatia bacterium
GCGAAGCGGCAGCCGCGCCATGATCCCAAGATCGGCGTGGGCTGCCCGGGGATCGGGCTGAGCTTACGCAACAGTGCGCCGTCAATGCGCGGTACCAGTCGCAAAAGTGCGGCTGTGTAAGGGTGATTAGGATGATGCAGTATGTCTTCTATCTTTCCTCGTTCAACCAATCGCCCGCCATACATCACCTGAGCGGAGTCGCAGGTGGCCGCGATCACTCCGAGATCGTGGCTGATCATCATCAGCGCCATACCTAGTTCTTCTCGCAGTCGATTCAGCAACATCAAGACCTGCGACTGAACCGTAACATCGAGGGCAGTGGTCGGCTCATCCGCAATCAGAAGTTTCGGTTCGCAGGCAATAGCGATGGCGATCATGATCCGCTGGCGCATGCCGCCGCTAAACTGCTGCGGCAGATCATCGAACCGACGCGCAGGCTCGCCAATCCCGACCAGTTCCATCAATTCTTGCGCGCGCCGCCGTGCGACCGCCCGTTGTAGATCGCAGTGGTAACGCAGCATCTCGGCGATCTGTTCACCCACTGACATAACCGGATTCAACGATGTAAGAGGATCCTGAAAAACCATGGCGATTTGGCGGCCGCGGACATGCCGCAGTTCAGCGTCAGATAGTTTTAGCAGGTTTACTCCTTCGAACAGGATTTGACCGGTCGTAACTACCTGGTCCAGTGGTCCAAACAGTCGTAAGATACTGAGCGCGGTAACGCTCTTTCCACTGCCGCTTTCGCCCACAATCCCGAGTGCTTCTCGATCCCGCAGCGAAAAAGTCACGTCGTCGACAGCGTGTAAAACACCGCTGGCTGTGATGAACTCAGTGCACAGGTTTTTGATTTCGAGCAGCGGGGCCTTGTTGATCACGCTGCGGTTCCACTCAGGGTCGCGAAACGGCGCGACAACATGTTTAAAGCCAAAACGGTCAATCCGAGCATGATGCCCGGCATGATTGCCAGCCACCACGCGACCGCGAGATACGCTCGGCCACGCGCGATCAGCAAGCCCCACGTCGTCGCCGGCGGTTGCACGCCGACGCCGAGGAAGCTTAGACCTGCTTCCGCGAGCATGACGTGGCCCAGTTCAATCACAGCAAGAACGGCAATTCTGGAAGCGATGTTCGGTAAAATGTGAACCCAGAGAACGCCCCAGTCTGTCGAACCCGAAGCGACAGCGGCTTCGACGAAAAGACAGCCGCGCAAACGCATGGTTTCAGCGCGCACGAGACGCGCGAATGCCGGCCAGATCAGGGTCGGCAAAATGATCACGACGTTGAGCACCGTCGGTCCTAGCACGGTTAAAAAGAAAATCGCCACCAAAAACATAGGCATCGCCGTTTGGGCTTCGCTTAGGCGCATGACGAATCGATCCACGGCACCGCCGTAATAGCCGGCCAACATGCCCAAAGCAACGCCGAGCGCCATGCCGGCACAATTGCTGACGAATCCGATGAAGAGTGTCAAGCGAGCGCCAGCAATCATGTTGGAGAGCAGATCGCGGCCTAATTGGTCCGTGCCTAACCAATGGAAGCCGCGGCTCGATGACGAAAGCGGCGGTAACAAGCGCGCCAGCACCTGTTGCGTGGCGGGATCGTAAGGCGCAAGGTGGCTGCCGGTTAACGCAAACACTGCGATGCCGAGCAGGAAACCCATCCAGATCACTAGACTCCAACTCGTAAAACGTCGCACCGCAGGCGCGGGTACTCCGCCGGTTTCGGACTTGTGGTTAGTCGGCGCTCCGATAATAACCGCCATCCTCTATCCTTTATCTTTCATCCTCGGTGATTATTGACGCACCTCACTCCATCATAACAATGAACGCAATACTGGAGTGATGGAGTAATGGAGTGATGCATTTAAAACCCAATACTCCCGTACTCCAACACTCCATTTCTCCCTTCATCTCAAGCAGCGTGGATACGCGTATCCAAATAACGATAGAGCAGGTCGATCAGCGCATTGGTCACGATCACAAAGGCTCCAGCAACGATAACGGCCGCCTGCAGCACGGGAAAGTCCTGACGCGAGGCCGCCTGGATCATCAGCTGGCCAATGCCCGGCCAAGCAAAAACAACTTCGATGGCAAACGCCACTCCACCCATCATGCGCACATATTCCCAGCCGATCGTCGTGGCAATGGTGACTGCTATGTTGCGCAGAATATGTTTCCAGAGAATCAATCGTTGAGGCAAGCCTTTACTGCGGGCCACCAAAACATACGGCTTGGTCATCTCTTCAAATGTGGCAGAGCGCGTGAGCTGAAAAATGCGCGCGCCATGAGTAACGCCCAGCGCTCCGGCGGGAAGGATCAAGCTCTGCCAGTTTGCAAAACCGGAAGTCGGCAGGATTGCGAGATGAACGGAAAAAATCACGATCAGAAGCAGCGCGAACCAAAAGTTTGGAACGGACAACGCAGCAACTGACAAGAAATTAGCGCTTCGATCCAGGACGGACTCCGGCCGCGCTCCGGCGAGTACTCCCAAAACCGATCCGCCGAGCCCCGCGATCACTAACCCCACAAACGTCAATAAGACAGTTGCCGGCAGGGCTTCTAAAACCACCGTCGACGCAGGCCGGTCCTGCCACAACGACTGACCGAAATCGCCTCGCACCAACGAACCGAAATAACTAACGAATTGCTCACGAAAAGATCGGTCGAGACCGAGCTGGTGCCTCAGGCGGGCAATGTCTCGTTCGCTGGCATCGACCGGTGCCATGATCACGGCGGGATCGCCAATAACGTGTCCGAGCACGAAGATGACCAGCGTGACGAGGAACAGGACGATTAGTCCATCCCGAAGCCGAGCGAGGGCGAAGGCAAAGAGAGAAAAATGATTCAAAAAATGATCCGAGATCTATTCGGACGTACGCATGGCGGCGACCCGCACTTCATCGTCGAGGCGGGGTTGCCACTGAAGCCGTTTTGCCAAACCATAAATCAGATTTTGCTGCAGGAGATAAATGGCATGGGGCTCCTTGTTCAAGATCGCCCAGACTTCCTGATAGAGCTTCTCGCGCGTCTTTTGATCCAACGTTCCGATCGCTTTATCCATCAGCTCGTCCACTTTCTTGTTGCAGAGCTTGCTCGAAGTTCCATCACAGGTGATGTGGGAAACGATCCGCGAGGCATCGAACCACTCGTTGGAGTTCCAGCCATATTTGAGATCAAAGGCGTTGGGTTCCTTACCGGGAATTCTACCGAGCTGGCGATAAGCATTCCACTCATGCAGTTGGAGCTTGACCCGCACACCGACCTCTTTGAGTTGCGCCGCCACGAACTCTGAGGTCTCTTCTCCTTTTAAATATCTGCCGATAGGGGCGTGCAGAACCAATTCGAAGCCCTCCGGGTACCCTGCTTCCTTGAGCAACTGGCGGGCCCTCTTAGGATCGTAAGGATACGGCTTTAAATTCGGGTTGTAGCCCAACATGCCCTTAGCCAAATGCTGCGCATCCATCGGACGGGCATGCCCTTGATAGATTGTCTTTGCGAGAGTTTCCTTATCGACCGCCAGATTAAGCGCGACGCGCACGCGCGGATCCGCCAATTCTTTTTTGTGCGCGTTGAACTGGATATAACTGAATTCGGTCGCCGGCACGGAAATGAATTTGGGAGCCAGCTTTGACTGCTCAGGCAATAAATCGAGCACGAGATCGATCTCCCCCGCCTGCAACGCTGCAATCTGGGTTTGCGGATCGGGAATGATGCGCACGGCGAACTCTTTGACAGCAGGTTTCTCGCGCCAGTACGTTTCGTTTGCAGCCAACGTAACCTCCCGGCCTCGGTCCCACCTGACAAATTTATAGGGCCCGGTGCCGATAGGACTCACGCCGAAGTTTTTTTCGCGTGCCGCCTTCGGCGGGACCATGACCAGTTGGGTCATCTGCACGGGCAAGACAGCATTAGCGCCATCGGTCGTTACATCGATCGTGTATTCGTCGACGGCTTTGGCGCCCTTGATATTTTCAATGTACGAGGCCCGCTGCGTCTTATATTCTTTATCGACGATCCGATTCACGCTGAATGCCGCTGCTTCCGCATTAAACGGTTCGCCGTTGTGAAACTTGACATTTTTTCTCAAGCGAAACCGCCACGTCGTATCGTTGACCGGCTTATAACTCTCAGCCAACCAAGTGATCACCTGACCGTTCGCGCCGCGATCTAAGAGGCTTTCGAAGATATTGCCGCTCGCGACCCGGGAATTGCGGTCGATCACCGCCTGTCCATCGAGCGTGGAAGGCTCAGTGGATACGGCAATGACCATGGGCCTGGACGGTTTGGCCGCTGCCCCCAGTAGAAACAGCAGGCCCAGCGACAGGAACACAAAGTGTCTCAAAATTCTCATTGAATTTAACTCCGTTCTTTCCACGCCAGCTTATCTGTTCGAAGCACGAGTCGGATTCGCTGCTGAGCAGTAAATTGCTGCCATACTGGGCGCATTTATTCAAGGATTTCCGGACCCCGACTCGAACCCGAAGCTTGGACCCTTGCTCCAATGCGCATGTTGGCGATAAAAGGTTGTCAGTGAAGCTAACGGGTGTCTCTCGGCACTGCCCACAGATAATCATGCTCAGAAAAACCATTTCGTCACTTTTCTTGCTCAATTTGTTTCTGCTTCGCTACAATCTTCCGGTTATTTTTGCGCAGCCGGACAAATTGGAACGACTGGTAGTTTCCTATGCGGGGATCACCGGCGGCCGAGGACCGCTGTGGATCGCCAAGGAGCTCAAGCTTTTTGAAAAGTATGGCTTGGATGCGCGCCTGGTTCAGATTACCGCGGGCACGACTTCGATCAACGCCTTGATCGCGGGTGATGTGGACATGGCGATGACAACTTCTTCGGCCGCTGTGGCGGCCGCCTTACGGGACGCCCCGATCGCGATCATCGCCACGAACGGCGCACCGCCTTATAAGTTGGTCGCTCATCCTTCTTTGACTTCCGCCGCGCAATTGAAAGGAAAAATTGTCGGCAGCAGCCAGCTGGGCTCCGGGGCCGATTTCGCGCTGCGCAAGCTCCTGCCCAAGCTCGGCTTGATTCCAGGTAAAGACGTGACGATCTTGCCGACCGGGCTTAGTGAATCGCACAAGAGAATCTTGTTGATTTTCCAGGGACGCATCGATGCCACGCTGGCAACCATGGAAAATGCTTTCCAGGTGGAGCTCAGCGGCCAGAAGTTAAACATCCTCGCCGATTTGAAAGAGATGGGCGTGTATGTCAGCGGCACCGATATGTCGACAACCCAGCAGTTCCTGAGAAACCATACGAACAAACTCAAAGCGTTTCTGCGCGCCTATATCGAAGCAATTTGGACGGCCACGCAAAATAGAGAAATTTCAGATCGGATCTATCGCAAGTATCTTCAGATCGACAACACAAAATTATTGGAAGCGATGCACAGGAATTATTTCATCGCCGGCAACGTTCCGCTAAAGCCCTACCCGCAACTCGAATCGGTCCAATCTGATATAGAATATTTGACGGCTGCGAATCCTGGACTCAAAACAAAGAAAGCGACGGAGGTCGTCGACACGACGATCCTTAGAGAAATCGAAAACGAAGGTTTCTATGCTCAATTGCGGCGCTGAGCGGCGGCGGAATCAGGCCCGGAATTTAGCCGCAAAGTAAAGGACACAAGTAAAAATGAGCTATCAAGGTTTTACCGTCATCGATGCGGACTCCCATTTTCGCGAATACCTTGATGTCGACCGGACTTACCGCGACAATATCGATCCAGAGTACAGCGAAGCCTTCGAAAAACTATCCAGCGCCGTCGCCAAGCGCCGCGCGGCCGGGCAACCGACCGATCTGTTTATGGGACCGATGGCGATTATCGAACCCTCCGATGAGTGGCGTCCGCTCGGCGTCTACGACACCTTCGGCGCCGAGCGTCCGACCGAGACGCGCTTGACGCGCCGGACGGCGATCCCGCGCGAGGTCAACTGGGAGCCGGCGCTCAGACTCAGCGATATGGACCGGGCAGGGATCGATTCGAGTGTAATCTTTCCGAGTCACGCGGCCAGCTACTGCATCTTGCGCGATGTCGGATTCGAGGGCGCGCTCCATCGGGCTCATCACCGCTACATGAGTAATTACTGCGCCGGCTCGAGCGGACGGTTGCGCTGGGTGGCCATTGCGACGATGCGCGACATGCGCGCCAGCATTCAGGAAGTCACCTATTGGGCAGAGCAAGATTCAAACCTGGCAGGAGTGCTGGTGCCGCCGCTTTGTCCGGATGGAAAGCTGCTCGACACTCCCGTGCTCCATCCGCTTTTTGAGCGCGCCCAGGACCTCGACCTGCCGATCCTGGTCCATGGCGGCGTATTGCGCTCGCCCAATGGACCAGGCGCCACCGAGCTCGACCATGCGGGATTTATCATTCGCGCCGTCTATCAGCCTTGGGCCGGGATGACGGCGCTCAGTGCGCTGATCGGCGGCGGCGTTTTCGAGCGGTTTTCCAAACTGCGCGCAGGAATTTTCGAAACCAGCGCCGGCTGGATGCCATGGCTAATCGAGCGTCTCGACGAAAGCTACGCGTCCAAGCCAAATCTCGCGCCCAATCTAAAACGAAAGCCGTCCGACATTCTCGCTGAGGGACGGCTGTTTCACTCGATCGATCCGGGGGAGCGTTACATCGCTCACTGTGTCCAGGAGCTCGGCGAAGACATCTGGCTATTCTCAACCGATTACCCTCACACAGGGGTCGCCTTTCCCGACGGCGCTCAGGCTGCGGTCGACCGGCCGGGGCTTACCCAGAGCGCGAAGAGGAAAATCCTCGGGGCAAACGCGCAACGATTATTCCCGCGGCTTGCTTGAGCCGGTTCTTTTGGGTCATGCTGAGCTACATGAATCGCACGGGCAGAAAAAATGCGCGCACAGTGCCGCTTGCCCGTTGGCGCTAGTTTTTCTAAGATCGCCACAGGTATTGACAAATAATCACACCAAGGAAGCGAGGGCATAGAGATGCTGACTAGAGAAGAGAACGAGCTTGTAACTCGGGTCGGGCCCGGAACGCCGATGGGAGAAGCCATGCGCCGTTATTGGATGCCCGCTGTGATGGCAAATCAGCTGGCGAAGCCTGACTGCCCGCCGGTGCGGGTCAGACTCCTGGGCGAAGATCTGGTTGCCTTTCGCGATACGCAAGGGCGGGTAGGCCTGGTCGAGGAGTACTGTCCGCACCGGCGCGCCTCGCTGTTCTTGGGCCGTAACGAAGAAAACGGGTTACGTTGCGTCTATCACGGGTGGAAATTCGACGTCGAGGGTCACTGCGTAGATATGCCGAACGAGCCGGCGGAATACAATTTCAAAGAAAAAGTCTCGCTGCAATGTTACCCTACCCTAGAAATGGGCGGCGTGATTTGGGCTTACATGGGTCCGCGCGAGACGCAGCCCGAGCCGGTCGGTATGGAATGGACGCGCGCGCCGGACAATCATCGCTTCGTTTCTCAGACCCATGAATACTGTAATTACATGCAATGCGTCGAAGGCGGCATCGATACGTGCCATGGCTCCTTTCTCCACAACAACGATCTTGCCGATCTCACCGCGTTTCACCGCATCGACCGAGCGCCGCGATTGGAAGTGGAACGAACCAATTACGGTTTCAGATATGTCGGCCTGCGTGATCTCGGCGAGATCGGCACCTATTTGCGCCTTTATCAATTCGTCCTGCCGTTTCACCAGTTCCGCTCCCAACAAATCGTCCGCAGGAAAGGCAACGGCAGCGGCAACCGCGAAGCCATCCCGATCATGAAAGGCCATATGTGGGTGCCCATGGATGACCACCAGACAATGGTTTACAACTGGATGCTCGCTGTCGACGAAGATAAGCCGCTAACCGCGGATTTCATCGCCAAGCAGGAGGCGAGCGCCGGCCGGGGGCCTGGCGGTGAAACCACCACCCGTCATCGCACGCGACAAAACGACTGGCTGATCGATCGCGAAGTGCAGCGGACGAGGACTTATACCGGCGTCGAGGGAGTCAACACTCAAGATCTGGCGGTGCAGGAAAGCATGGGAGCGATTGTCGATCGAAGCCGCGAGCACCTCGGTACCACGGATAAAGCGATCATCACGTACCGGCGAATTCTAATCGATATCCTGCGTGATTTTGAGCGCGGCGTCGCGCCCGCCGGTACTGACCCGAAAACCTACCGCAATGTGCGCTCCGCTGACATCGTAATCCCAAAAGATGCCCGCTGGCAGGATATCGCCGACCAGAGCGTCGCGCGTTGGTAGGACCCTCACCCTTCCCTCTCCCAAAAGGGCGAGGGTAAACTCATGAGGTCGGCTACATGAGTTCTTTTTTCCATCGACTTGTTCCCTCTCCCCTTGGGAGAGGGAAAGGGTGAGGGCATTTTCATGCGCTCAATGGGGCGAGCATATCGCCAATACTTCGTAATGAACAAATATACGGAGCCGGGAGGAGCTGCTGAGATGAGACGTTGGCTCGCCCTCGAGCTAGTGAGCGTGTTAATCGTTTTGCTCCTTCCCGCAGGGCTTAACGCCGACTGGAAGGGCGATTGGGAACAAACCGTCGCAGCAGCCAAGAAAGAAGGACGATTGAATCTTTACGTCGGCCGCTACGGACAGGCGCCGCTGCTCGACGAATTCAAAAAGGACTACCCCGAGATCAAGATCGTCTCGGTCAACGGGACCGGAGATCAGATCGCCACCAGGATCGTGGCGGAGGTCCGAGCCGGTAAGACGATTGCCGACGTATACAGCGGCGGGCCCAACTCGAATTATAATTTTCTTTACCGCGGCAAGATCCTCGACTCGATCAAATCGGCCTTCATCCTTCCTGAAGTGCTCGACGAGTCCAAATGGTACGGCGGTAGCCATGTTTTCACAGACAAAGAAAATCAATTCATTTTTATCTACGTCGCCCTCCCCGGCTCTCGCGGCCTGTCATTCAATGCCAATCTCGTCAATGCGAAAGATTTCAAATCCTATTGGGACCTGACGAATTCAAAGTGGAAAGGAAAAATCACCTCACAGCGGCTCACCGAGACGGGGCTCAGCGCCCATTTGCAATTTTATTATTATCATCCCGAACTCGGTCCCGAGTTTATCCGACGCGCGTTCGGGAGCATGGACGTGACTTTTGGCGACCGTCGCACGATCACCGATTGGCTGGCGGCGGGGAAATTCGCCATCTGCCATGGCTGCAGGCAAATCGAAAAGGCATCCGGTCAAGGTTTGCCGGTGGACGATTTTGAAACCGGCGACTGGAAAGAAGGGCAAGCCCTCAGCACCGGCGGCGGTTCCTTAGGTCTCATCAAGGGCAGCCCGAATCACAACGCGGCGCGGGTTTTTATCAACTGGTTTCTCTCGCGCAAGGGCCAGACCGCCATGCAAAAATCCAACGATCTATATGGCGAGCTACCACCAAACTCGCGTCGAATGGATATTCCTAAAGAAATGTTGGCCAAGGAAAACCGCTTGGTCGAAGGCAGAAGATATTTGGATGTGGCACGCCATGAGTTTACCGACATGACTCCCGTGCTCAAGCTAGCAAAGGAAATCGTCGCGGCGCGGGAACAAAAATGAACTCGCGGCACCTTCCTTGGATGTGCCTCCGTCATTTCTTGGGCTCGTAACCAACTTTCGGGAATCCCCAAGCCTCAGTTGCGATGCGCTGCATCAGCTTGTCTTCGGTGCCGCGGCACTCGTCTCCGCAGAGAGACACCTTCGCTCCCTTCATCAGTTTGTTAGTCAGGGTCCCTTCGACGAGAAAGGAACCTCTTCCCGGTTCAAGCGATTCGGCGACTTGCTGACCTTCTTTCGAGGCGAGGAACTCGATCCAGAGCAGCGCTGAGTGAATATTCTTTGCGCCCGCGTAGATGGCTTCGGGTTCATGAAAGGATACCGGGAAGGGATCCGGCACAACCATTTTGAGGTTTGGATCTTGATTCAAGGCTCGCTGGGTCGAGTGGACGTAATTGCCGCAATTCAGGGAGATTTCACCGGAAGTCAGCATCGTAAGATTGCGTGTGTTGCCCCTGCTCCAGATGGGATTGTTCTCTTTGATTTTGCGCGCGAAGCCCAAAAGTTTCTCCGCTCCCCAAGCTGGCGTGAGCCAAGCTAGGACGTTGGGTTTTGTGTCCACGCTAAATTTGCCGTTAAAGTATGGATCAAGACAGGCTTCCCAACTCTTGGGCGTTTTTTCGGGAGTAACCAGCTTCGTGTTGTAGACCAATATGCCGGTGTACGATCCTAACCAAACCACGATTCCTGAATCGTCGATCATTTCAAGCGGGATATTCAAGTGACCTCCCTGAGCCATCCCCTTGAAATCAACGTTCTTCACCACGTTCTGCTTAAAGTATTCGCTCCAGAAAGCAATATTGGTGCTGAAGATGTCCAGGTTTGCGCGGCCCGCAGAAAGCTCAAAAAGCTGGCGCTGGTAAGCGGGAATGCCGTCTGCGGACGTCGAGCTCACCTTGATGAAAGGATATTTTTTCTCGAAAGCCTTTACCATGACAGGGATGGATTTTTCATCAAATGCCGGAGAGACACTCAATTTGCTTTCTTTCTTGGCGCCTTCCAAGATCTGCGCCTTAGTCAGTGTTACGGATTCCTTTTTCATCTGGCTCACCGCTTGCGGGCCGGGAACGACTGCGGCCCATAACATCGCTACAATCACCGAGAAAACAACTCTTTTGCCTCTAGCCATAGATCTCCTCTCTTTTTGCATTGGCTGCGGGCGCCAGACCCGCCGATGTCCATCAGACTTCCATATCGGAAATCGCCAGCCCATCGAAACTATTTTCTATTGTTGCTTCCAGCTTGCTTCTAGCCCTAGCTCCCGATCAAGAAAGTCAACAACGAGTGGCCAGACGCGTTCTGCGAGTTCGGGCTGATAGCCCCCGCCTGATTCCGGCGATGCAAACCCGTGGTTGCCGTATGGAAATAGATGCCACTCCAAAGGCTGGCCATTGGCCAGAAAGCTTGCCATTATTTTCTGCTGCAGCGGCAGAGTACTGATGTGGTCGCGCCCGCCATAGATAATGGAGGAGGGGCATTTTATGTCACGCGCGGCATCACAGGGATGACGCGGCCGAAGCTTGCTTGGCGGCTCTTCCTTAATGGAAGCGTAATACGCCACAAATGCTTTAACGGCGGGAGTTGCGGCGACAAAATGCACGCCGATACGACCTCCCATGCAGTACCCGATCACTCCCACGCGCGCCGGATCAACATCCGGCCGATTGGCCAGGTAGCGCCATCCCACATCGATGGCGCGCACGAATTCTTCGTCTGTCCTCACCTCTTGAACTTCCTCTTTGCCGGCGAGAGTGCCTGACAGTTCCGCGAAACCCAACATATTGTAAAGATCCGGCATGATCGTGCAGTAGCCCAGCTTGGCAAACTTATAGGCCTCGATTCTAAGATATCCGGTTGTGCCCGATGACTGGACGATTAATACGCCGGGGGCCCGCTCCTGCTGAACCGGATGGGCTATGAAGCCAGGCAACCCATCTTCTTCCTTTGTCAACCGTCGTGTCACAACTCGCATGTTGTTGATCCTCCTGTTTCAGTAGTGTTGGACGACTTGTTGCGATTTGCGTTCTCGCTGCGCCACAGAATATTGTCCATGCGCACCATTAACTTCGTTGGCGACCGCTAAAAGCTTCCTCGACAAAGCGACGGGACAGAAGAGTCAAGACGGTTACCGCAACGATCAGCAGCATGCCCAAAGCCGCAGCGCCGGAGAAATCGGCGTTCCGATCCCATAAAAAGAACAAAAGAACGCTGATGGTCTGAGTCTCTGACGTGCTTAGCATGAGTGGAACCGTCAAACTGCGAAAGGCATGCGCCGCGACCCATATGAAACCCATGATGAAAGGAGGCAAAATTAACGGCAATGTGATTTTCATCAAAACGGTGAGCCGCCGAGCGCCGCTTACGATCCCCGCTTCCTCCAGCTCTTTGTGGATCTGAGTCAACGCGCCATTCATGAGTCTGGTCGAGAACGGAAGGTAAGTCACCAGCAAGCCTGCCACCATGATCCAGATACTCCCGTAGAAGGGCAGCCAGCGGAATGCCGGGTGGAGATAAGTGAACACCAGTCCAAGAGCAACGAGTGAGCCTGGCAAAACATGCGGGACAAAAATCGCCGCATCCAAAAGGAACCGCCCTGGAACGCGCGACCGCACGACGACCCAAGAAATAAAGAAAGCTATGAGCATCGCAAGGATGGCCGTCGTACCGCCAAGAATAAGCGTGTTGACCAAGACCCTTTCGATGTTGGGCCACTGGGCAATTTCCCAATACTTCCTAAGAGTAAGAAAGTTCAAAGCCTCCCAAGAAGGCGGCCGGTAACTGGGGAGAAAGGAAGCCCACAGAAGGATGAGCAAGGGTAGCGCAGTGCTAAGAATAAAATAAAGTACAAAAAGCCCGAATGCGGGGTAGCGCCACTTTCTCAGTTGAATCCTGCGCGTCTGCGCCGCCTTACCTGTAACCGTGACGTACTTCTGTCGCTCCGCTTGCTTTATGATGAAATGAAAGTAGACATAAGAAAGAGTGATGGCGATTATGATAAACGGCGAAGAGAGAGCGGTCGCGAGGCCCCATTCGATGGGCGTGCTATAAAATGCGCTGAAAAAAATGAGCGTCGGGAGAACGTAGATCTGTTTCTGTAAACCGAGCAGCAGCGGAATGTCCATATCGTTCAGGTCACCGGCGAACTTGTAAAGGGTCGCAACTGTAAGCGCGGGCATAAGCACGGGAAGGGTAACCTTCCAAAGAGTAATCCTCTTGCTGGCTCCCGAGACATGGGCAGCATCCTCGATCTCCTGATTGATGAGTCGAAACGCCCCCACCACAAGCAGAAATGCGCTCGTCAGTCCGGTGATGCTGTTCACGAAGATCATGCCGCCCAAGGAGTAAATGTTGATCGGACCCGACTCCAGTATAATGCCGAAGAAGCCCAGCAACGGCCTCAACACCAAGTTCAAAACTCCCACCCTGGGGTTTAACAGAAGAATCCAACTCATGGTGAGAAGAAACGAAGGGAGTCCGATCGGTAAGAGCATGAGCGCCCATGCCAAACTGCGAAAAGGCATGTCGGTCCGCTCGATGAGCCAAGCAAACATGATCGCAACGGTCATGACGATAACCACGCTGATACCAGCATAAACAAGCGAGTTGAGCAGGGTTTTGTAGGTCAGAGGATAACTATAAGTCAAAACGTAGTTGGCTACTGTGAAAGGACCCAGTTCCAAAGGCGAGCCCGAACGAAAGCTCACCATGACCACCATCAATAAAGGCAAGACAATCAGCCAGAACAAAACCAAGAGGGCAAGCCCAAACAGAGCCAACCTTATTGTACGGCGTCCCGTGCCGGCGATAGATCTTTGAGCAACCGCTGTGTCCGCGTAATTGACTGTCATAGCCTACTTTGGTTATCTGGACGATAAACTCTGAGCATCGGGGGTCATCGCGCAATCTATCGCCTCGCCGCGCGAGCCGTCAACCTAACAGTAGTGGTTGGTTCATTTTCAATTCACCATGACTCTTAAAATCGAGAAAGAGTCCTCGCTTTGCTCGGAATGACAACTACATAAGCCGTGTGTCATCTCGAACAAAGTGAGAGATCTTTCCCCAAACTGAACCACTACCGTCTCGCATGATCATGAATCTAGGAATTCACTCTTGACTGTAAAAGCCCAGTTTTGTGGACCGAACGGGGTTACACCTATAAACGTTCGCTGTGCTGTGATATGCGGTGATGAGTCTGATTCCTCTTCGCCCTTCGACAAGCTGGGGTGAACGGGAGTGTGGCAGAATCAGAACCCTTGATTACCAAGGAAAATACGTCCTGGAGGAAAACGATGAAAGCCATTCGCTTTAGAATTGCCTTAATGCTACTGAGCGCCGTTTTCTTTTTCGTCAACGGCACCGGCTTTGCCGCTGCGCCGAGCTCATCTTTACTCAAAGCAAAGCAAGACGCAGAGGCGAAAGGCTATCTATTCGAGTCCAGTCATGACGACATCGTCGCCAAGGCCAAAAAGGAAGGAAAGCTCCGCGTTCTCAGCACCATGGAAAGCGCCGTCGTTAAAGTGATGCGCGATAGCTTCAAGAAGAAATATCCTTTCATCGACGTGCAGGTGCAGGAACTCGGATCAGTCGAGGAGAATCAACGCTTTCTCCTGGAGCTCAAAGCGGGCACGACGAAAGGTTGGGATGTGAACCGCGCCTACACCGACTTCTATGACCAATATTTTCCGTACCAGAAAAAATTCGACATCCTTGGGATGGCCGAGCAAAAAGTGCTCAACGTTCCACCCAAGCTGGTCGATCCGCAGCTCCGCAATCTCGTGACCATCGGCAGCAACATCACGGTCGTCGCCTACAACAAGAAGCTCATCTCGGCGGAAAAAGTGCCGGATCGCTGGGAGGACTTTCTCAAACCAGAATTCAAGGGAAAAAAATTCGTCATCGATATCCGGCCGGTGCCCCTCGGCATGCTCGTGCCCGCGTGGGGGTTGGAGAAGGCCGTGGACTTCGCCAAAAAGATCAATGCGCAGCAACCGATTTGGGGACGCGGCCACACCCGAGTGATGGCTTCGCTCCTCGCCGGGGAATATCCGGTCTTCCTTGGACCCAACTTCGGAGCGGTCAAACGTTCCCAAATGAAAGATCCGACCGGAGTGATCGGTTATAAAATTCCGGAGCCGATTCCGGTTCGGCTTCATGAAGCCAATGGAGTTCTGGCCAACGCCGAATACCCATATGCCGGTTTACTGTGGCTCGAGTTCCAGGCGTCGCCCGAAGGTCAGAAGATTATGGACGAACAGTGGCCCCTGGGCGCTTCCGTGTTCGCGCCCGGCTCGGCCCAGGAAGATGTCACGCGCGGAAAAAAACTTTCGATCATCGATTGGAATCATTACACCAAGCTCGACGATTACCTGAACAAGATCGTCGAGGCGTTGGGCTTTCCGACGGCGAGTGTGAAATGAATAGCGGAAATCGTCGAGGATGGAAGATTGAGCAACTAAAGGATCGAGGATGGAAGATCGAGGATCGAAGATGGTAATTCCGATCGCTGACGTCCGATTATCGGTCCTCAATCCTCCATCTTCTATCCTCGGTTTTTGCGAATGCAAAGGCCTAGGTGATTGGTAAATTTATGAGTCACACACACATCGGCCTTCTAAGCCCCGAAGGAACGAACTCAAACCACTTTCGAAATTTCGAAAACCTTCTGCCGCCCGAGATCCAACTGTCGATCGACGGATTACAGCTGGCCCGAAGTTCGCGCTATGAGCTCGCCGGCAAGTCCGATGTCATCGTCGCGCGGGCCCGGCAGTTCGCGCAAAAACTGCCGGTGCAAGGTCTGATCGTCACCGGCGCGCCGGTGGCGATCCTTAATCCGGGAATTGAAACTCAAGTTTCCCAGGCACTGGGAATCCCCGTCGTTACGGCGGTCTCATCCTGCATCGCGGCACTGAAGGCTCTTGGCGCAAAAAAACTCGTCGTAATGACGCCTTTCGATGTGCCAATGAACGAAAAACTAACAAAAGAACTTGAACGCGCGGGCCTCCAAGTGCTTTCCTGTCCGCCGTTTAAGGATCCCGCGTTCGGCGCCAGTTCGAAGGTGGGCCCAGATGAAGTCTTGGCAAGCGCGGTAACGGCATTTAGCGCGGCCGGCGGCGCCGATGGAATCTATTTTCAAGGGGCGCGACTCGATCCGCTTCCCGTCATCGACAAACTGGAAGAGCAGCTTGGCTTCCCGGTGGTTGCCAGCAATCCCGCGATGCTCTGGCACATCTTGTCCCGCCTCGGTGTGAAATGCTCCATCGCCGGCTATGGAAAGCTTCTGGAAAATTGGCCCGCTCTCGCATAAGAAGACGAAGGACTGCAGAATTGGAATATTGAATATGGCCTAGGGATAGCCAGCGGCGATGGCGTATCTTTCGCCTAAGCCATATGCCATGAGCTATCCGCCATCAGCCAACTGTGAATTGGAATATCGGATGAAGATACAACGATCCGCTTTCTACTTGACGGTAACTCTTCTGTTCGGTTTCGGCGTGGGCAAGCTGCTCGCGGCAGAACCGCAGCTAATCGAACGGGCGAAGAAAGAAGGCACATTCCTACTTTACACTTCGATGAATCTGCCCGACGTCAACCAGATTTTTGACGGCTTCCGCAAGAGATATCCGTTTATTACGCCCAAATCCTACACCACCCGAAGCGCCGCCCTGCTCGAAAGAATCGTCACCGAAGCCCGGGCCGGAAAACGTTTTGCCGATGTTGTTCAGGGCAACGCCTTCACACTCTATCTCCTCGCTAAGCGCGGCCACACGGAACCGTACAATTCTCCCGAAGCAAAACCTTTTCCCGATTCCTTCCGCGATCCGGCCGGGGGTTGGGTCGCCGCATACCTGCAACTGAACGTCATCGCTTACAACACCAAGCTCGTCGCCAAATCCGAAGCGCCCAAAGGATATGAAGATTTGTTAAATGCCAAGTGGAAGGGAAAAATGGGCCTCGACGACAAGCAGTACATTTGGTTCGACGGTCTGCTGAAAGTGATGGGACGCGAAAAAGCGCTGGCTTACTTTAAAAGACTTGCCACCCAGGCGATTCATTTCCGCAGCGGCAATACGTTGCTCGCCAATCTGCTGGCGGCGGGAGAGTTCGGCATTTTGATCAATGCCAGGCCGGAGGGCATCGACGAGCTCAAGCAGAAAGGCGCGCCGGTGGAATGGGTTGCGCCCAAACCGACGACCGCCAACGTTTTGCCTATCGCGATCGCCAAAAACGCGCAAAATGCCAATGCCGCCAAGCTCTTCATGGACTATATGCTATCGGAAGAGGGACAAAAACTCCTGAGCGTCATGAGCCGAACTCCCGCTCGGCCGGGGGTCTCGGCCACCAACCCGCGCCTGTCGGGATTGGAGATCGCGATCAATGATCCGGGCATGGCCGAACGCTTCGATCAAGTCGTCGAAGTTTACAAGAGTGTCTTTGCGGTTCCGTAGCCCCGCGGGATTTCAAATCTCAAATTCCAGATTCCATATGGCTGCCAATCTGGATTTTGAAATCTGTAATCTGATATCTGAAATCTGAAATTCCTCGCGATAGCGAGGACCGGAGGTATACAAAATGAAAATCATGTTTCTGTCTTATTCGCCTAGAGGGAAATCGCGTGACCGCTTCGACGACGAAACCCAGCGTCAACTCGACAGCTACGCCTCTCCCGGCACGGAAATCGTCCAGGCGGCACCGGAAGATCTCGGTGGCGGCGTCATCGATAAAAAACTATCCGAAGAACTCGCGATCAACGGACTGCACCATCTGCTGAGGGTACCGGCGTTGATCCAAAAAGTGATCGAGGCGGAACGCGCGGGTTTCGACGCGGTGATCCAAAGCAACACCTACGATCCAGGCGTTGAACAGGCCCGGCTGGCGGTGCGCATACCCGTTGTCGGAATACTCCGAGCCACCTGCCATGTCGCCGCCTGTCTTGCCCATCGCGTTGGCGTGACGATTCTCGTCGAATCAATGATCCCTTACACGCAAGGCATCCTCCGGGACTACGGCTTGACGCCGCTCGTCACCGGGATCAAAGCGCTCAACATGTACGAGACCGGCGATCTGGCAAAAGTCCGAGAACCGATCAAGAAAAAAGTGATCCAGCTCGCCAAGCAGCTCAAGGCTGAAGGCGCAGAGCTGGTGATTCCCCTTGGCGGACGGGTCTTCCCGGGCGCGATTAGCTGCGAGGAAATCGAGGCCGAGGCGGGGATACCGATTCTCAACACCAAGGCCATCGGCATTCAATTCACTGAGATGCTCGTGCGCAACCATATGAGCCACAGCCCGATCGCCTATCCGTGCCGCATCCAGTTTTCGCCGGAGGATGTTACGAGGAAAATTTTTTAGAGCGAAAGGCAAGCGACAAAAAGTCTTCAAGGCTCAATGTGTGGTGAAGCCGCTCTGGACTTGAACGTTGAACTTTTGAGTCTTAAACTTTGAACTAATCAATCCAGGAGGGAAAAAACATGGGCGTTGAACCGGGCGCAGAATTGTTCGAGTGGCATGAACCGAAAGCCGACGGGAAGGCGGGCTTCGGCAAGTGGCAAAATCCCAAATCGCCTTACGACCGATTCATGGAGGCGCAAGGCATCCCGATTCATCGGGACATCGGCGTGCATAAGGTTCAGAATCTGCCGCTGGTCCCGTGGAAACGGCTCGGCGGGCGCGGCATCGCGATTCAACTTCTCGGCACAGAGCATCTGTGGGGCATGTACGTCATCGAAGTGCCGGGAGCGGGAGCGCTCAATCCCGAGCGCCATCTCTACGAGGAGATCTACTACGTCGTCGAGGGGCGCGGCACCACAGAAGTTTGGCAGGAGGGCGGCAAAAAAGTTGCCTTCGAGTGGAGCCGGGGATCGCTCTTCGCCGTGCCGCTCAATTCCTGGCACCAGGTGGTCAACGCCACCTCGTCGCCAGCGCTCTTGCTCGCCGCGACCACCGCCCCCAACATGATCAATCTCGTCAGAAACCCCAACTTCGTCATGAGCTGTCCCTACGATTTTCGCGACCGCTTCGACGCATCGGCGGACTATTTCAAACCGGTCGAGGAAATCTACGCCGACCCGGTGCGCGGCCTGGCCATGCGCCAGACTAACGTGATACCCGACATCCTCACCTGCGAGCTGCCGCGCGACAACCGGCGCTCTTTCGATTATCGCCGCATAGAGCCGCACATGGCGGGCGCCAACTTTTACATGAAGATCGCGCAGTACAAGACTGGACAATATTCAAAGGCGCACAAGCATTCCTCGGGTGCGATTCTGGTCTGCATCAAGGGCAAGGGGTACAGCGTCACCTGGCCCGACCGCCTCGGCATGAAACCATGGGAAGCGGGATTGGCCGACCAGGTAAAAAAACAGAC
>DASXSW010000398.1:0-6649 GCA_036505755.1 Binatia bacterium
AGAACGATGCGTACTCCATCGCATCTGTTGTCTTTCAGGTTGTAAGCGACGGCGACACCCACGTAGGCAAGGTCCATCATTTCACGGGGCGAAAACTTGATGTAATCACCGACCAGGCGCGGGTCGGTTTTAGCTATGGCAATTTCAGTCAGAATTTCTTCCGCGCTCATCACGGTTTGACCAGGGCCTTTGAAAAAGTCTTCCAATGCCACAGTCCGCTCGCTGTTTAACCCAACGATCTTTGCCGACGCATTCAAAGCGATCAAAGCAGGGGCGGTATCGGCCGACGGGGTGGCGTTCGCCATGTTGCCGCCGATGGTCGCACGGTTTCTGATTTGAATGGAACCGACTTCAGCGGCACTTTGAGCCAGAAACGGATATTTTTTTGTGATCAAAGGCGCGGTCTCGATTTCGCGCATCGTCGTCAGCGCACCGATGGTGATGCTACCGTCGCTATTTTCGCGGATACCGGTAAGACCGGGCACCCGTTTTAGGTCGACTAGATACTTCGGCAGCAGCCCTTTTTCCTTCAAGGCGATGACTAAATCGGTGCCGCCTGCGAGAAATCGTCCTCCTGGGCCGTTTTCTTTCAGCAGCCGGCTCGCTTCCGCCAACGTCGTCGGCTGATAGAAATCGAATGGTTCGGTGCGTTTCATAAGAAATAGGTAGGGCGACCGCCGGTCGCCCCTACCGGTTTAGATCAGGGGTTTGAGTGCTTTGCCGATCGGCTTGCCACAGGGCTCGCCGTCGCTCATTTGGACGTGGCCGCGTACGACGGTCAGTACCGGCATGCCTTTGACTTTCCACCCATGCCATGGCGACGGTTTGTTCTTGCTGTGGAGTTTGTTGACGTCGATCGTGCCTTCCTTGTCCATATCGACAACCGTGATGTCGCCGTCAGAGCCGAGGCGGATGGCGCCTTTCTTCGGGTAAACCTGCCAAACCTTAGCCGGATTCTCGGAGGCGCATTTGACATACTGGTTGAGTGTTAGTCTACCTTTGTTGACTTCAGTCAAGATCAGCGGCACGCCGGTTTCAACGCCGCAAAACCCGGAGATGCAATCCCAAATCGCCGGCTTGGTGAGTTTGCCGTAGATATCGGAACCTTTCTCGTCCAACGTGTGCGGAGAGTGGTCGGTCGCCAGCGTGTCGACGAAGCCTTCGCGCAGCCCTTGCCAGAGAACTTCCGCGTGGTCTTTGGTGCGCACCGGCGGATTCATCTTCAAGAGCGATCCGACGTTATCCATGTCATTCGGTTCACGCAACAAATAGTGCGGGCCGGTTTCCGCCGTGACGCGCAAGCCGCGGGCTTTGGCGTCACGCACCATATAAGCGGCTTGTTTCGAGCTCATATGGAAAACGTGCAGCTTGGTGCCGAAAGTTTCCGCGAAGAACAACGCGTGGTGCACTGATTCAGCCTCGCAGATATCCGGCCGGGAGGCCTCCCAATAACGGGCATCATTCTTACCTTCGCTTTTGAGCTTATTGGTGCAGTACGCCATGATCTGGCGATTTTCCGCATGAATGCCCAATGGTAATTTCGATTGCGCGATGTAATCGAACGCTTCCATGCACATGCCGTCGTCGGGGAAGGGCAGGTTGCCGATCGTTTCACCGAAGAAGATCTTGTAACCGATCGCGCCGGCAGCGGCCATGGGCAGAATATCTTTGGTATTGGTCTGCACCACGACGCCGGTGATACCGAAATCGACCAACGATTTGGCTTCGCCGAGTTCCCTCTTGACCTTTACCTGTTCGGCGTCGGCGGTCGGCGGAACCGTATTGGGCATGTCGACGACGGTAGTGATACCGCCACAAACGGCGGCTGTTGAGCCGGTGGCAAAATCTTCCTTATGAGTCATGCCCGGTTCTCTGAAGTGGACGTGACCGTCGAACAAACCCGGCAGAATATGTTTGCCTTTGACGTCGATCTCTTCTTTGCCTTGCGGAAGTGAATCGTCGGCGCCGATCGCGACGATCTTCTCGCCGCTGATGGCGACGCCGCCTTTAAACGTCGCTTCGGGTGTTACCACCCAACCATTCTTAATCACCAAATCTGCAGCCATTTCTCTCCCTCTCCTTTTATTAGTGGTGTTTTATGAATCCGTTTCGTGTACCCGTATGCCGCGAATCGCTTGCCGTTGCCTGAGATCGGCCATGACATTTTTCTTACCCGCCTGAATGTGGCTTCGAATGGTGGCCACGGCCACACTGGGGTCGCGCCGCTCCATTGCCTCCAACAGCTGCAGATGTTCCCGGTGCGCGGCAATCCCACGAGCGGCATCATATAGGCCATCGGTCCGGCGCTTCAGTACGATGCGCTCGAACACGTGGGCCAACATGGCTGTCAAGGTTTCGTTGCCGGCCAGCCGGGCGATTTCGAGATGCACGTCTTGATCGTACACAAGGCGCTCGCGAGTGAACCGATTTTGCACGTCCCGGCCGTAGCAGTTCATCCGATCGCGCAGTCGAGCGAGCGCCGAGTCGGTGAGATTGGCGATTGCTTTTTCAACCGAAAATGCTTCCAGCGCTTCGCGGAGCTCATAGAGCTCTTCAGCCTCTTGCATTCTAATTTCTTTGCAGGTAAAACCGCGATTCGGTAGAAAGGTAACGTATCCTTCCTGTACGAGCCGAGTCAACGCTTCGCGTACCGGAGTGCGACTTACGCCGAGACGTTCACTAAGCTGTTGGTGATGCAGTTTTTGTCCCGGCATGAATTCGTTGCACAAGATCAAATTTTTAATTTGGCTGTAAACGCGGGCTGAAAGATTTTCGCCAGCGTGCGTTTTAGTTTTTGGATCGTCGAGCGGATAGGGCATTAAATTGAATTTGCATGAAAAAGTTTATGCAATGTTGCGGACCGTATCCGATCGCTTGAATGATGTCAACGTGGGTTTCCTTTACGCTTGAAAAATCAATTGGAAATGATAAGGAGTCTTGCGACCTAAGGGTCGTAGGCCTTCATCGAGATCATACTAAATAAAAAGATTTGGCGTGGCAACGCCGAGCTATAGAGATTAAAGGAGGCATTGTGGCACAGACCAAGTTACAGGCGATTGGATTGCGGCATGAGTATTACCAGCCTCGAACCGGCGGTAGACTCTTAGCGTTGGACAATATTAATCTGCAGGTCGATGAGGGCGAGTTCGTGAGCATCGTCGGCCCCAGCGGTTGCGGCAAAACTACGTTCATCAATCTGTGCGATGGTCTGCTCAAACCGACGGCAGGTAGAATTATGATCGATGACAAGCCGGTAACCGGTCCGGGGACGGATCGCGGCATGGTATTCCAGGATTCCTGCCTCATGCCGTGGCGCACCGTGTTCAAAAACGTGATGTTCGGTTTGGAGTGTCAGGGTCTCGATAACGGCGAAGGCCAAGAGCGGGCGAGCAAGTTTATCAAGTTGGTCGGCTTGCAGGGTTTCGAAGACCACTTCCCGCATGAACTCTCCGGCGGCATGCAACAACGCTGCAACCTCGCCCGTGCGCTGACGGTGGACCCCAAGATCCTGATTATGGACGAGCCGTTTGCCGCGCTCGACGCCCAGACCCGTGAGATCATGCAGTCGGAGCTGCTGCGTATCTGGAGGGAGTCGGGCAAGACGGTGCTCTTCATCACGCACCAAATCAATGAAGCGATCTATTTGGCGGATCGCGTGATAATTTTTGGCGCTCGTCCCGGGAAGGTGAAAGAAACCATCAAGATCGATATAGCCCGTCCGCGGGATCTTGCGGTCAAACGCGACCCCGCGTTTCTCAAGTATGAAGATCGCGTGTGGAACCTGATCGAAGAAGAGGTCAAAAAGACCATGATCCAGGATCAGGTTGTCCAAAACATCAACCGCTAAGAGTCTTTGATGGGGGTTGGATATGGTTAGTCGCTTTAATTCCCAATCCCTAATTCTCGTAGGCTGCACTCTTTTCGTTCTCTATCTCGCAGGGATTCCGCTCGTCATGCTGCTCTATGGCAGCATTCGGAGCGCCCCCATCGGCGAGCCGGGCGCCACCTACACGATTCAGAACTACGTCAAAGCCTACTTCGACAGGGAATTTTATCTCCTTCTGCTTAATTCAGTCTATTACGCGATAGGTACCTGCACGCTCACGTTTCTGATCGGCACGTTTCTCGCCTGGGTCAGCGAACGCACGAATACTCCATTCAAGAAACTCTTCGTGGTAATGTCGTTGATCCCGTTCATTATCCCTGGGATACTGAGCACCATTTCCTGGATCTTGCTACTCAGCCCGAAAATCGGTCTCATAAATATTGTTATCAAAGAGCTGCTCGGCCTGGAGTCGGCGCCGTTCAACGTCTATTCCATGTGGGGCATGATCTGGGCGGAATCGATTCACCTTTATCCGCTGGTTTTTCTGCTCATGTCAGCGGCGTTTCGCAACATGGATACCTCGCTGGAAGAGGCGGCGTTAACCGCTGGTTCCAGTACAGTTCAAACCTTTTATAAGGTCACGTTGCCGCTGATGCGCCCGGCGATGGTCAGTGTGCTGTTGATCAACTTCATCCGTGGCATCGAGGCCTTCGAAGTGCCGGCGTTGATCGGCGTGCCGGCTAAAATATCTGTTTTTACCACCAAGATCTTTTTGGCGATTCATCAGTTTCCCTCCGATTTTGGACTTGCCGGGGCATACGCCGTTACTTTGTTAGCGATCAGCACCACCGGAGTGCTCATCTATGGGAGAATCACGCGGCGGGAAGAGCGCTTTGCGACGGTAACCGGCAAGGGATATCGGCCGCGGGTCATCGATCTGGGGCCGTGGAAATGGCTCACCCTCGGGATCGCCTCTCTAATATTTTTCTTGGCGGTGATTCTGCCGGTTTTTGTCCTCCTGTGGTCCTCGTTTATACCTTATTATGGTGTGCCGTCGCGGGAGCTTGCGGCGAAAATGACTTTGGCGAACTACCAGTACATCATTAACTATCCTCTGGCTTGGACGGCTTTCAAAAATAGCTTTTATCTATCGGTAGGTTCAGCCACGCTGGTTATGCTGCTCACATCGGTCATCGCCTGGATCACTGTAAAGACCAAGCTGCCCGGGCGCGGGTTTCTCGACACCGTCACTTTTATTCCGATCGCCATGCCGGGAATCGTTCTCGGTGTAAGTCTAATCTGGGTCTACCTGACGCTGCCGATTCCCATATACGGCACGATCTGGGTTCTTCTTCTCGCCTACATAACCAAGTTTATGCCTTATGGCATTCGCGCAGCCTCCGCGTCGATGATTCAGATTAACAAAGAATTGGAAGAGGCGTCGTTGACCGCCGGCGGTACTTGGTTTCAAACTTTTTGGAAAGTCATTCTGCCGCTTTTGATGCCGGGCTTTACCGCGGGTTGGATTTACATCAGTATCATCGCCTTGCGCGAGCTTTCCACGTCCATCCTGCTTTATTCCTACAACAGCACGGTGTTATCGATCATGGCATTTGATCTGTGGGAGGGTGGACAGTATACGTATGTCTGCGCCCTCGGCGTGTTGATGGTATTGTTGCTTGTCGCCATGGCATTCACCGCGCGAAAACTTGGCGCGAAAGTCGGTATCGCGGAATAACAATTCGATTCAAAGTCCTGACCCGCTGTCGGCGCGCCGTCGTTGGCGGTGGCTTCGCGAGGAGGATAAATGGCAGAGAAAAGAGACATGGTTCAAATCGAAGCGCTGGAGAAGTACTTCGGCGAGGACAAAGAGCGCGTCCACGTCCTAAAGGGCGTCTCGCTGAACGTTCCCGAGGGCTCCCTTTATACCTTCTTGGGCCCGAGCGGGTGCGGCAAGACGACCACGCTTCGATGTGTCGCAGGGTTGGAGCGACCCGATGGCGGACGAATCAGCATCGGCGGCCAGACGGTGTACGCCGCGGGCGAGCGCGTCTATGTGCCGACCAACAAGAGGCCGATCGGCATGGTATTTCAGTCTTACGCGATCTGGCCGCACATGACCGTGGCGGAAAACGTCGCCTATCCCCTCACCATCCACCGGCGTCCGAAAGATGAGATCAAACGCAAAGTCAGCGACGTTTTAAAAATCGTCGGCCTTGATGGATTGGAAGATCGCCCGGCGCCGAAACTATCCGGCGGCCAGCAGCAGCGCGTCGCTTTTGCCCGCGCCCTGATCAATGAGCCGAAGGTCATGCTCCTCGACGAGCCGTTGAGCAACCTTGACGCCAAACTCCGGGTGCAGATGCGGTCCGAGATCAAATCGCTCCAACGTAGAACCAATATCACGACGATATTTGTTACTCACGATCAGGCGGAAGCTTTAGCCATTTCCGACCAGATCGCCGTCATGCATGGCGGCGTGCTGATCGAAGTGGGTTCGCCGCATCAGCTTTACTCCCGTCCAACCCGCCGCTTCACCGCGACATTTTTAGGTCTAACCAACTTGATCGACGGCAAAATCGTCGAGCTCACCGGCGATGCGCAACCGGGGAAAATCCAAACTAAAAGAGGCCTGCTATCTTTCATCCCGGCGCCGGGACTTAAGAAAGACCAAGCAGCAGTAATATCGATCCGGCCGGAAAACATTCCGCTGCATAAGGTCAAGCCACAGAGTTCGGAAAACGTTCTCGAGGGCACCATCAAGGAAGCGATATTCATGGGTGACGCATATCAATGTAAAGTTGCCGTCGGCGACGATCTTCT
>DASXSW010000399.1:0-8252 GCA_036505755.1 Binatia bacterium
GCTCATGTGAATGCCGCCGCAGACGACGATGCCGCCCTTGCCGACGGCTTTGAGAGCTTGTGGTACGAGCGCGCCGACGGGCGCAAATATTATCGCGGCGTCAAGTTTTTGCGCCGGCAGTTCATTCGATCCGCCGGCCCAAACTGCGCCGAGATGCAGTGCAAATTTCTGCGCTTCTTCGTCTCCAGGTCGTGTGAAGGCATAAACTTCGCGCTGCTGATATTTTCCAACTTGCGCGATGATATGCGCTGCGGCGCCGAAGCCGTCAATGCCGAGGCGCTTACCATTGCCTGCTTTGACCAAGCTTCGGTAGCCGATGAGACCGGCGCATAAAAGCGGCGCCGCTTCAACATCGCTGTACGAGTCCGGAATTGGAAAGCAAAAGCGCTGATCGGCAACCGTGAATTCGGCGTAGCCACCGTCAAGGGTATATCCGGTGAATTTTGCTTGATCGCAGAGATTCTCTTGGCCGTTGCGACAATAAGAGCACTTGCCACAAGTCCATCCTAGCCATGGCACCCCGACGCGGTCGCTGACTTTGAATCGAGTCACGTCTCTGCCTAGTTGTGCAATGTTTCCAACGATTTCGTGGCCGGGAACAAGCGGCAGTTTCGGATGAGCCAATTCGCCATCGACAACATGGAGGTCGGTCCGGCACACCGCACACGCATGAACGCGGATCAGGACTTGACCCGGTTCCGGCGTCGGCATCGGCAGTTCAGTCTTGCGCAGTGGCTCGCCGGCTTTTTCGAAAAGCATTGCCCGCATGATCCAACGTTATCGAAAGTTGTTTTAGAAACCAAATCCCAGGCCTCGGTTGTTATGCCGAGCGAATGCGAAGGATCTTATGCTCTGCACTCGAAATGACAGCAAAAGAATAGATGCCCGTTTCGTCATCCTTTCGAATCTAAAGTTTCCCTCTCAGAATTGGGATCGTGGTATATTAAGGAAAGATTTCATCGCCTGATTTTCAAGTGTCGCATGTCGGGCGTTGCTCCGATCGATATCGGGGCTGGCGTTAGCCAACTCATTAACGGCGAAAAAGGAACCGCGTTGTATGGGGTACATCGAGTCAAATCTGCTACCTGACGAGAAGATTGTCTACAAGGCAAGATTGCACTGGATCATATTCTGGAAACCTTTCGCGTTAATTGTTTTGGGAATCGTTTTTGTATTCATCCAACCAATTGTCGCGGCGATAGTGATCGCCATCGGAGTCTTTGCTCTCATTTCTCCGATTATTGACTATGCGACGTCAGAGTTTGGCGTCACCAATAAGAGAGTCATCATCAAGGTCGGGTTTCTCCGTCGGCGAACGTTAGAGCTGCTGCTCAAACATGTGGAAGCGATATCCGTAGATCAAAGCGTTACCGGCCGGATTCTTGGATTTGGCTCAGTCACACTGACAGGGACCGGCGGCGTGAGAGAAGTGTTTCATAACATTTCGTCGCCGCTTGAGTTTCGCAGGCAGATCCAAGGCGAGGCGTCCTAGCGGCGCTCTTAATCGACCACTGGGCAGAGACATGAAAAAGGCATGGGTGTTATTTTTGTCGATGCTGTTGCTGGATTACGCGGCTATTCTTAACGGGGCGGTTCCGCGCAGCGACCGAGATGCAATCGACGTTGACGAAGGCATTGGACTCGTTGCCGGTACACAATCGGGACAATTCTGTTTGTCGATTAAGAACGGCAATCTTAAACCCGGCCAAGAGCTAACACTGCTTTGGATTCCTATCGCAGACCGAAAGCAGACGCCCGAAATACAGTCCACAACCGTGCTGAAGTTGCTGACGAACCCGTGTGATCCGATCAACAGCGTGGCGGGGGATGCCGCGTATGTTGTGAATGCCGGGAAACTTGATACGGATAAAATCTATACTGCCGTCGTCGGAAAACGCGCTAACTTCCGGATCATTCCGGGAGAGGGCGAAGTCAAAATGGACTTGCCCGCCAGCGTGACGTTTCGTTCATGCAGCAGTATGGAAGGACTTCACTTTACCGGCTGGACTGGCGGCGCTCTAAGGGAAAGAAGGTTTGGCACCGTTACTACTACCTAGGCTATGATGTGGAACCTACATGTCAGGATCCGGCCTTCAAAGACTAGAGACTAGGGAAATGGCGGGCCCGAGTGCAAATCGGCGTATGCTAATCCAAATCGATGTCTTTCAGCGGTTTGGTAATCGGTTCTTCCTTAGCCTTTTTGAATAGCTCTTGAAATTTCGCTTCGAGGACCTTTGACTTGTTTTTTTCCGCATCGGCGATTTGCTGGTATTTCTGATCGCGGCGACTCGCTTCTTCATTGACGAGCTTCACCGCGTCTTTCAAGTTGATGGCCATTTGCGGCTTGACCGGTGTCTTGTGGTCGAGGACGGCGGATAAATTCGGGTCGATCGTCAAAGTTGCATCACAGCAGGGGCACATGACTTGGATGGTCTTTGCTTCGTTGGACATGGTAAGCTCCTCGGCGCGAGGCGCGAGCTGGTAGTCAAAACAGTTAAGGGCAAATCGTAGTCCCTTTACTATGCCTCGTACCTAATGCCTATTGTGTATTTATCCTCTCAACTCGATCTGTTCTCCGTCCGGGCCGGCGAAAACGACCCGACGCCAGCCGTTTTCTCGCGGCTCGCGGGCAGCGGTGTCGTGCGGCGCGCGGATCAATTTGACGCCGTTGTTTTGTAGCTTGGCCACAGTCTCGTCGAAGTTGTCAGTTTCAAGACAGAAGTGAAATCCCGTCATTGCGCCATCAAAATGGTGGGTTAACTCCAAGACCGTGTCGCCTAGCTTCAAATACGCGATTTGCGCTCCGCTGCCGGCCGCGTGCTGAAAATAATGCCTAAAACCAAAGTGCTTTTCGTAAAACTTCACCGAGCCGTCCAGATCAGTCACATGGAGGGCAACGTGGTCAATGCGCTTGAACATCATTTTCTCCTCGCGTTCTAAGGATAGGCTTTTCACCCCTGATTTTGCAACCTTGCCCAGCAATGTGAAAAATTCCGGTGGGAAGGCTAAAATGTCGTGCTAGTATTTACTGGGTTATGCCGATATTTCGACTAGTTGAAGACACGGTGTTTCCGCCGCCGGATTATGCGGATCCAAGCGGCCTTATCGCCGTCGGCGGCGATCTCTCAAGCGAGCGTTTGTTGGAAGCTTACCGTGTTGGGATCTTTCCCTGGTATTCCGATGACCAGCCGATTCTTTGGTGGTCCCCCGACCCGCGTTTCATACTGGAGCCAGATGAATTCAAGATGTCGCGCAGCTTGCAAAAGACCCTCCAGCGAAAGACCTTTCAGGTTACCTTCGACCGCGTGTTCGAAGAAGTGATCGCCGCCTGCGCGACCGTGCCTCGGGAGGGGCAGCGCGGTACGTGGATTACTCGAGAGATGCACGATGCCTACATTGAATTGCATGGCCTGGGTTATGCGCACTCGGTGGAAAGTTGGTCCGGAGGTAAATTGGTGGGCGGCCTCTATGGCGTGTCGCTGGGCAAAGCCTTCTTCGGCGAATCGATGTTTCATTCCAAGACCGACGCATCGAAAGTGGCCTTGGCGATCTTGGTGGAGAAACTAAAAGGCTGGGGGTTTCATTTTATCGATTCGCAAATGACGACCGAACACATGATGCGCCTCGGCGCTAAAGAGGTTCCGCGCCGGATATTTTTAAAGCGCCTTCAATCGGCATTGCGCCATTCGACCAAGCGCGGTAAATGGCATGTCGAGGATTGAAGGCTCGGTGCTCCTCGCGTGACTCACTTGGCGGTTTGGGTTGCTGATCGCTCCACTGCTTGAACCAGCTTGCCAAGCGAATTTTCCGAGGGAAATTCGATAGCGAGCAGCGCCAGACTCACGGCCGAAAGCAAATACTGGTCGAAAACAAAGCGGCCTAAAAACGCCAGTACGAATCCGTAGACCGCGACCGCTTCGATAATCGCGAAGATCACGACTTTGCGCGTGACATAGGTGGACACGACATAGGCGGCACGTTCTTCAAGAACGCCGGTAAATTGTTCCAAAGCACGAAACAGCTTGGTCGTTTTTGAATCACGCAGAATCGCGGCCTCCGTCAAATTGCGCCGTTTCCAGTAGGCGTAGTAGCCGAGATCGACGAGAGCGAGAAGCCAAAAAATGATTCGGGCGGGATCGGCAATCGAGCGATTGGTGCCGAGGTTTGGATTGGCCAAAACGCTCCGCGAGATCACGAAGTAAATCGGGATGGAAATTACAAAACAGCTCCATAGAATCACCGCCGCGCCGCGCTGATCGAGCAAGATCTTTCTAAACTCGGGTCGAATCATCACGCCTCCTAGTTCGCTCGCTTTTTATCACAGCTGAGTTTGATCTGTCTCGCCTTGCGCAATTCATCTCATTATTGCGCTCCGATCTTGTCGCATCGATGACCGGGTGATATAGGCACGACTGACGGATAAACGAGGGGGCAACCATGGCTGAGTTCGACCTTGTTATTCACGGCGGCAGACTTATCGATGGCACAGGAAATCCATGGTTTTATGGCGACGTGGCGATCAAGAAGGGCAAGATCGCATCGATCGGAAAAATCAGTCCGGAAGCGGGGCAGCGCGCCATCTCCGCCAAGGGATACGTGGTTACGCCGGGCTTCATCGATATGCACACGCACAGCGATCAGCCCGTCATCGCCGATGGTAACGCTGAAAGCAAAGTCCGCCAGGGCGTGACGCTGGACATCATCGGCGAAAGCCAGACCGTGGCGCCGCTCGAAGGGGCGATCCTGGAAGAGTATCGCCTCGAGCATCGCAAGCGAAACGGCATTGAGACCGACTGGACGACATTTACCGGCTACTTCGACACGGTAAAGCGCAGTGGGGTTTCGATCAACGTCGCGTCCGGCGTGTCGCCGCAGCAGGTAAAACGAGTTGTGTGCGGCTTCGACGAACGACCGGCAAGCGCTGCCGAGCGAGAAAAAATGAACCGGCTGGTGGCTCGAGCGATGGAAGAAGGCGCGCTCGGTCTGACGGCGGCGTGGCATGCCAAAGGACCGGAGAATCCCGACGAAGTCGTCGAGATGGCAAAGGTTGCCAAGCGCTACGGCGGCTATTACGGGGTGCATGTCGGCAGCGAAGGCTTCGACATGATGGAAGAGCTGGCGAAGACGCTCCGGATCGCGAGAGAATCGCGGATTCCGGTTCATGTTTATCATTTGAAAATGCGCGCGAAAGCCAACTGGGGACGGATTCGCCAAGTCATCGCGCAGCTCGAAGAGGCGCGCCGCGAAGGGTTGGACATCACCGCGAACCAGTATCCGTATACGGCCATGCAACATCCGTGGCGGCGCTTGTTCCCACGCTGGGTGCAGGACGCACCTGTCAACGAGACGGTCTCGCAATTTAAAAGCCCGTCCTTTCGCGCGCGCGTGATCCAAGACCCGGAATTCAATCAGTATGTCGACGAGCATGGCGGCTGGGAAGGTATCGTCGCGGCGCGACTGGATGCCGAGGCGCTCAAGAAATTCGAAGGGATGACCATCGCTGAGATCGCCAAGCTCCGTGAGCAGGATCCGGTGAGCACGGTCTTTGATCTCATTTACGAGGAAGGCGGGTTTATCCACGGCGTGCACCACACGATGAACGAAGACGATGTGAAAGCGGTCATGCGCGTGCCGTGGGTTTCGATCGGCTCGGACGGCAGCGCGCTCAATCTAAAATATCCCGGCAAGCCTCACCCACGCAGTTTCGGAACCAATCCGCGCGTGCTCGGCAAGTACACCCGCGAAGAAAAAGTTCTCGCGCTGGAAGATGCGGTCCGCAAGATGACCTCGATGCCAGCGCAGGTGCTCGGACTCAAGGACCGCGGCCTGCTGCGCGAAGGTTACTGGGGCGATCTCGTCGTTTTCGATCCCGACACGGTGGCTGACACGGCAACGTACGAGAATCCGAAGCAGTACCCTAAGGGCATCGATTACGTGCTGGTCAATGGTACGGTCGTTATCGACAACAGCCACCACACCGGAGCACGGCCGGGAAAAGTGGTTTATGGACCGGGATATGCGGGCAAGTGAAAAGTGGATTGCAAAGATCAAAAATTTATTGCGCGCAGCGATCGCAGTCTGAGCTTAAACGTTAGACATAAAAAATGGTTGGATTCCAAATACGACACTGGTGATTATGAGCGATTCAAATAAATCAGACGTCGAAAACGTTTGCAGAGAATTGATGCACGCGCTTCAGGGAGTTTTGTCGTGGCAATGGGACGGGCGCTTTGAGACCGTTTTGGCAGAGTTTGGTGTAGACAATAAAGAAAATGTTCGTGCAATCTTGGAGCGATGTCTCAGCATGACCTGGGACAACTCAAATATTGCAACCGCACCTGATAGCGTGCGTAGAATCAATGTTCGTTTCGGTACCCTGAGGTCGGGGCAGTTCCTTTTTACCTCAGATCCGAACCGCGATGCCTTTATTTTTTGTGCCTGGTGGCCATGGAGCAACGGTGAGACCATCTCTTTACGCGTCGCGCCATCCTACAAGAAATTGTCAGATTCAGAGACGGCCGCGAAAATCCAACGGTTTAAAGGCTGGTTCGGAGTGTAAATATTATTCCCCTGAGCCAAAAGAAGCATTGATCTGAAGCGCTGGTTGAGTTAGCTTTCACACCGAATTTACCACACTTAAGAGGAGGCAATCGTATGGAAAGAAAGAAAGCGAGTGATTTCGATCCGCAACTGCTTGGTCTTTTCCACAGATACGTGCATGGCGGCATCAGCCGCCGCGAGTTTTTGGATGGCGCTGCCAAATTCGCCGTCGGTGGCCTGACTGCGACGGCATTGTGGGACATGCTCCGCCCCAACTATGCTCTGGCACAACAAGTGGCCAAGGACGACAAGCGCATCAAGGCCGATTACACCAATTACCCCTCGCCCAAGGGCAATTCCTCCAATGGCATGATGCGGGGGTTACTCGCCCGTCCAGCGACCGGCGACAAATTCCCGGTTGTGGTCGTAGTTCACGAAAACCGCGGCCTGAATCCTTACATAGAAGATGTCGTGCGGCGCCTGGCCGTCGCCGGCTTCATGGCCCTTGGACCGGACGCGATTTGGCCTCTCGGCGGCTATCCGAGCGTCGACAAGTATGGCGCTGAAGCCGATGAAAAGGCCCTGGCGATGCAGAAGCAATTGGACGGCGGAAAAATATTCGAAGACTTCGTCGCCGCCGCAGAGTTTTTACTGAAACATCCGCAGTCCAACGGCAAACTCGGCGCTGTCGGCTTCTGCTTCGGCGGCGGTGTCGTAAACAGGCTGGCTGTCCGGCTGCCGCAGCTTGCCGCCGCGGTTCCTTTCTATGGCGCCGCTCCGCCGGTTGAGGACGTGCCAAAGATCAAGGCCGCTCTGTTGCTTAATTTTGCCGAGCAGGATCCCAACATCTTGGGCCGCTGGCCCGACTACGAAGCCGCCCTCAAGGCAAATGGGATCAAGTATGAGGCGTATATCTATCCCAAAACGGGTCACGCCTTCCATAACGATACCACGCCACGTTTTGACGAAGCCGCGGCCAAACTCGCCTGGCAACGTACTATCGACCACTTCAACAAGACTTTGAAGTCGTAGAATCCGGTTGATCTGAGAAAGCCGGCACCGGGCAGAACCTTAACACCTCGGTGCCGGCTAACCCGGAATAGATCCGACGGCGCACAAAACGCGGCGCGGACCATCCAGGACCGTGTAGCCCGCCGAATTGACCTTCACTCTCGCGTCAATCACTTGTATCTACTGCGCCCGCGGTTTTCGCAAACGTTCCAGCCGCTCAAGCGAAATAATTCGCGCGCGGATCGTAAATTGAATCAGCGACCGAGAAAGATTTGGCTAAATTCCTTACCGCTTTGATCGAGAATCGGGGCGATAAAGTCAACGTCCACTAGGAAACTTTCCTTTTCAACCAGCTCGGGGAATCTTTGCTTCACTCCTTTACGCGCGACGACGCGGCCGAAGGTGGTGATCATGCTTTGGCCTTCTTCGGACAACGACCAATCGACGAACAGCGCCGTCGCGTGCGGGTGAGGCGCATGGCGTGACAACATGAGCTTGTTCGCCTGCGCGAAGTAAGGATCGAGAATGACGTGCTCGATCGGCGCGCCTCGCCCTTTGAGATCGAGAACTGTGTGGCCGGACAATACCAGTGCTAACGGCCGCTCTCCCGCGGAGAGCAACTGACTTTGAGCGGTTCGGCCGCGAACCATTCTTAGGTCCTGTTTGGCCAGGTTGCGCATGTACTGAAGCCCCTTTTCTCT